>CAYXPD010000077.1:0-5590 GCA_964466995.1 uncultured Thermoplasmata archaeon
ATTCTGCATATAGAATGATCGAATTATTTGAGTTGATCTAAAAAACTAATGATAAAATCAAAAAATTAGAGGAAAAGGACCTTATTGATAAGCCAAGGATCGAACACGAGGTCAATCAGTATAAAAAATTAGTAAAAATAGACAACTATGATTTGGCTGAGAAATTATTGTCTGATATGCTGGAGGAATTAGAAGATGCCTTGGATGAAGGAAAGATGATCCCGCCTCCAGAGGAGGATCTCGATAAATCAACCTCTCAAATTCCCACCCTGATAAAGGAAAAAGTGAGAAATGTAAAAGAACTAAACAACCTAGTTGAAAGAGCTGACATGGAGATAAAGGTCAATAGGAAACCTTTGAAAAAAGCGATCATCAAGATAAAAGATCTAGAGTATAAGGAAGCTAACGAAATACTTACTGACTGGAAGAACAGTTTAATAGAAAGATTGAACTATGAACTTGGAGACAAATTAGACACGCTCAAGGAAAAATCAGACAGTTTGGAAAACTCGTCTCTTCAGAGAAGAAGTAAAGCGATATTGGAAAACATAGAAAGGAGATGGGACCTAAAAGCGTATAAAAGAGCTATGGAAACGCTAATCTACGCTTCAAATTTCTTGGAAGAAATAGAAACAAAAAGTACCAAACAAGATAAACAGATATATCTGAGCTCAGAATTAATTGAAGATATCGAAAGATCAAGAGATGATGGAAAAGAGGTCAAAGAACTTCTGAACCAAGCGGAAGAAAATAAAGATGAAGAAGAAGCATTCAACGAAGTGTTAGAAGAGATCCAAAAGAAGATTGAAGACGATTTGAAAGACATACTCGATAAGGAAATAAAAGAACTCGAAGGCAGACTAGAAGGACGAACAGAAAAAAACATCGTTGTAGCAATAAGCAATCTGGTAGATGTGAAGTCTAGTCTAGATGAAAAGAATGTGGAAAAGGCCTCTTGGTATATGAGAGAATATAAAAAGGTAATAGAAGAGGGCTGATTTTGTATTGAAAATTGATAATGAATTAGATATAGAAATCTATGAAGGTGTTTATGAACCTTCAGACGATACATTTTTGTTGTTAAGCATGATTGATGTGAATGGTGGGGAGGAAATCCTAGAGATTGGTTGTGGTTCAGGCATCATCTCTCTCCATTGTAGTGCCCAAAATTGTGATGTATTATCAGTAGATAAAGATGAAAGAGCTCTAAAAAATACAAAGACGAATGCTAGGAAAAACGATCTAAATATATCGGTTAAAAAAAGCCATCTTTTTTCAAATATAACTAAGGATGATTGGGACATGATAATTTTCAATCCTCCATATCTACCGAAAGGTGGAATTTTGCCAGAAGATGACAGGTGGGACGGCGGAAAAAGAGGGGACGAAGTTATAGTAAGATTTCTTGAAGATGCAGGAGAATATCTAAAACCAGATGGCAAATTATATACTTGTTACTCGAGTCTCTCGCCTACAGAACGTATTGAAGAACTGATCGAAAAAAAATATCGGATCACTAAAATTGAACAGAAAGACTTCTTTTTTGAAACCTTATATGGTCTGGAACTAAATAAAGAAAAAGAATGAGGATTTTTTATTCGACCCTGTGCAGCCAATTCCTGTATTCTTCGATCTTACCCTCAACGGCTTTCATGTACCTTTTTTGTATCTCATCGGTAACTGGACCTTTCCCGTCGGATATCTCTCTCCTGTCGACTTCTTTTATAGGTGTTACCTCCGCTGCCGTCCCTACGAAAAATGCTTCTTCTGATATGTAGATTTGATCTTTTCGACATTAACTGGATATCCTAGGTCTTTAGCTATCTGTATCACGGAGTCTCTTGTGATGCCTTCAAGAACATCAGCCGTTTGCGGCGTATAAAGCTCCCCGTCTCTAACCAAGAACAGATTTTCTCCTGTTCCTTCAGCTACATAGCCTGAAGGATTGAGCATTATTGACTCTACATATTCGTTCTCTACCGCTTCCATCTTGGCCATAACCGAATTTAAATAATTACCGCTAGACTTAGCTTTTGTCGGAAAAATGTTAGGATGGTGTCTAGCCCAAGAGGTCGTTTGAACTTCTACACCTTTCTCAAGGGCTCCCTCTCCTAGATATTCACCCCAAGGCCAGACTGCGATGCTTATTTTTACAGGATTATCTAAAGGATTGACGCCCATACTTCCATAACCGCGGAAAGCTACGGGCCGGATGTAGCAGGATCTTAGCTCATTTTTAGAGATCAGTTCATCAATAACAGATATCAATTCGTTTTTATTGTAATCAAGTTCTAAATTGATGATCTTTGCAGAATTCATAAATCTTTTCATGTGATCCTCCAGTCTGAAAACGGCGGGAGTGCCCTCATTATCGTAAGCTCTTATCCCTTCAAATACTCCAGTACCGTAATGGATCACATGGCTCAAAACATGTATCTTCGCGTTCTCCCACTCGACGAAATCACCATCCATCCAGATATAATCTACTTCTTTCATACTGTGATTTATCTTTTTAGAGATAAAAAATCTTTCGGTATTAAAAATAGCTACACTTAAATAACTGAAATATGATTTTAGATTATGAACAAAAGGATACTATCTACGGGAATCATTGTATTGATATTCGGACTTTTCTTTGCACTTGCTTTTTGGCCTCTGTTTGGTGTGTCAGGCGAAGAGCTAACTGATGATCAAGACGGCAACCAGTATGAATCTTACGAAGAAGGTGACACTGTAATTGCTTACGGAACTATCACGGCTGTAGATGAATATCCGGACGAGATAGGAGATATCATTGAAAATATAGTAGGAGGAATTCCTGTAGAAATCGATGACGAATTTATCGTTATACTCGCAGATCAAGATTCGACAGATCTTGAGGTCGGTGAGGATGTCTACGGCCAATTGACCCTGAATGAAGGATTAGGTATAGAATACTGGGCACATGATGGTGATCTGAGATCTAAACAAACCATAGACTATTTCTCATATAGTCTAGTGGGTGTTGGTATCACCCTTGGAGCGATTGGTATTATCAAGGATTAAGTTAAAATAATATCGAGTGCAATCTCAAAGCAAGATGGAAACAGAATCTAGGGAAACTTACCAAATGAACCAAGATTGGACGGAAAAATACAGACCTAGAGACCTATCCAAGGTCGTCGGAAACCAAAAAGCTATCCGAGAGTTGAAAACTTGGGCTAGTAAATGGGTATCCGGAAAACCTTCCAAGAAAGCTGCAGTACTCGCAGGAAAACCGGGAATTGGAAAAACTTCATCAGCCTTAGCTCTAGCCAACCATATGAATTGGGAATTCTTGGAGATGAACGCTTCTGATCAAAGAAACCGTGAATCTATAAAGAATTTTGTAGGGAGAAGTGCGGTCGATGATACATTTTCAGAATCCGGTGACTTCACACCATATAAAGAAGGAAAACGTACTCTTCTAGTGATAGACGAAGCGGATAACATTTTCGGAAAGGAAGACAGGGGTGGAATAAACGAGATTTCCTCGATCATCAGAAAAACGGAACAGCCGGTTATACTGATAGCGAATGATTATTATGATCTTACTAGACGTTCAAGCGAACTAAAAAAATTATGTAAAAAAATAGACTTTGAAACACTAGAAAAAAAGGAAATAAGAACTCATTTGAAAAGAATCTGTCAACTAGAAGGTATAGAATACGAAAGGAAAGTTTTAGACAGGATAGCGGAGTATTCTGAAGGAGACTTAAGATCCGCAGTTAGAGATCTTGAGAGTATAGCTGCCGGAAAAGACAGGATAGAAATAGATGACCTGACAGTTTTAGGTAGTAGAAACCGAAAAGCAGAGATATTTCCCACCATAAAGAAAATCTTAAAAAATAAAAATATATTAGAAGCTAAAAAAAGTGTTCAATACCTTGATGAAGAACCATCTGATCTGATAACCTGGATAGACGAAAATCTTCCAAGAGAGTACGAAAACGGATCGGAGCTTTATGAGGGATATCGATGGATATCTAAAGCTGATGTTTACCTTGGTAGGGTGAGAAAAAGACAGGCTTACCGCCTTTGGAAATACAGTACTTCCTTGATGACGGCCGGTGTCTGTTCGGGAAAAAACCACAGGCATTCTGGATGGACAAGATATTCCTTTCCCACCTGGATTCGACAGATGAGTAGGTCAAAAGGAAAACGGTCTCTAAGAAGGAAAATAAGTAAAAAGATCGCTCCAAAAATCCATACCACTACCAACAAGTTTCAATCACAAATTTTTCATTACATAGCATATCTGATGAAAGAAAAAAGGGAATTTAGAGAATATGCACTCGAAAGGTGGAATCTTGATCCCCGTGAAGTGGCTTACCTGATAGGAGAAGAAGAAAGTTCTGAAAAAGTAAGGTCTTTATTTCAGGATGGGTCTAAAGGGGAAAATAGGGAAAAAGATAAAAGTGGCGAAGAAGACGAAGATGAAGGAAAACAGGATGCAGAAGATCAGCGTTCTTTATTGGAGTTTTGATATATGAAAGAAAAGAAAAAAGAGATTTTGAGAAAACACGGTTATGCCTTGACCGGAGAAGAAAGCGGTGCCAAGTTATGTCACTGGGTGAGAGAAAAGCTAATGAACGGTGATTCATGTTATAAGGAAGATTTTTACGGCATCGACTGCCACCGGTGTCTGCAGATGTCTCCGGCCTTGAATACATGTAACCAGTCATGTCTTTTCTGCTGGAGATATCAGGATTACTACAATAAAGATGAATTACAATTTGACGAGCCAGAGGAGATCGTGAAAAACAGTATAGAAGCCCAAAAAGAACTCGTGAGTGGGTTTGGGGGAGAAGATAGATGTTCCCAAAAGATGTGGGAAGAGGCTAGGGATCCAAACCAAGTGGCTATTAGCTTGGCTGGGGAACCAACGATGTATCCCTATCTAGATGGACTTATAGAGGAATATGAAAAGAGAGGCATGACTACTTTTCTCGTTACAAATGGAACTAGACCAGATATTATCGAGGGATTGGATACTCTTCCTACTCAATTATATATCACTTTAGCTGCACCTAACAAAAACGTCTTCGAAAAATTATGTGTGCCGAGATCCGAAAATTTATGGGAGAAACTCAACCGAAGTTTAGAATTACTGAGCTCACTAAATACAAGAACCGTTGTCAGGCATACACTTGTAGAAGGATGGAATATCGGATGGGAATCTGAATATGCAGATCTCTTGAAAAAAGCCGATCCAGATTTCATAGAAGCAAAGGGATATGTATTCGTAGGTGATTCCCGCAGGAGGATGTCTTTAGATAATATGCCCTCACATGAAACCGTGAAAGGGTTCAGTGAAAAATTGAGTAAACTGATCGGTCAAGATATTTTGCAGGAAAAAGAAAGGAGTAGAGTAGTCCTGCTCGGCGAAAGAAGTTCAAAACGAAAAATATGAAAAGCATCTAGACTAAACTCTATTTTCTTTTTAGAAACGGATAAGGACTTTTTTTCCAGACGTATAATGAAAATTGGTGTTTGTTCACCAAGCCTTTACGGGAATAATTACGTAGGAGGTGATCCATCTGCAGGTTCCCCTACAGATACCTTGTTACGA
>CAYXPD010000078.1:0-5569 GCA_964466995.1 uncultured Thermoplasmata archaeon
CCGTTGTCAACTGAAAGGGCTTTCCGTAATTTATTGGATTTACAGCCACAAGGTAAGGCAGCGCCCTTCCGTTCTCATACTCGGGTATTTTTTCTTCGGCTTCGGTCCAAGTACAGTCTATTGCTCTTATACCACCTGAATTTGCTTCTGGCTTATCTGCCGGAGATATAGCCTTTTCCGCCATCGGATTTAAATAAATCCCAGCTTTACCTAGCTCCCTATCATTAACTATCTTTTCAGCGTACTTCTTGTCTATCAACTTTCTTGCAGTGCATTTATCAGGGTCGCAATCCCGATAATCCAATATAAATAAGTCCATACAGGAGCTAATTTAAGACGCAAGTAATAAATCATTCGACAATATCTAAAATTTTGGACTTGGTGGATCTTTGCAAAACATCTATTGAAAGGAAGATGGAAAAATATATGAACATGTTAATCCATAACAGATTACCCGATGATGATGAATCCAAAACTGAATTGTGATGATTGATGGGCAGTCTGAGGGTACAAAACATAATTTGGAGAGATAAAAATGGTCACAGGTTTCGACTTACTTCACGATAATAAACCCCTCCAAAAGCATTGGATAAGGAGACTTATCGCTTATTTTATCGATTTTTTCTTCTCTTCATTGTTGGTTTATTTAGTTTTTCTAGGTCTTGCATTTGCCGTACTTGATCCCTCAATGATATGGTATTTCCCGATGACCGCTGGTATGGTACAAGTATTCTATTCTGCAGCGTTTGAATACACTACCCAAAAAACACTCGGAAAATATATAATGAATTTAGAGGTTGAAGCCCTGACCTATTCTTTTGAGGCTTCAGATGCTATCATAAGAAATTTTAGTAAATTACATGGAATATTTGTCCTTTTAGATTGGGTGATCGGGATGGCTAGTGAAGGCGATCCGAGACAGCGCTATCTTGATCGACTTACCGATACTACTGTGAAAGGCCATGGTGAACCCCTACATGTTAGGGAATTCATAGAAGATCATCTTTTAGGGGCGGAGATAAAAGAAAAACTGGATAGATCACATGAGGAAGACGAGGGAGAGGAAATGGAGAAGAGACAGTGCAGGGAATGCGGCGGTGAACTCATGGATATAGGCGAAGGGAAAGCTAGATGTAAGAATTGTGGTCGTATACAGTAATAATATGTACATAGCTGTTGATGATACAGATTCTAGAGAGGGGATGTGTACTACTTTTTTAGCTACTGAGCTGATCAAAGAATTTGAAGGATATCAATTATTGGATTATCCAAGGCTTGTGAGATTAAATCCCAATGTTCCTTGGAAGACAAGAGGAAACGGAGCGATAGTCCTAGAATTAGGGATTGGAACTGAAAAAGAAGCGATGATCGGTGATATCGAAGGAGAGCAGTGGACTTTCCATGGAGATCGTGAATGGAAAGAAAATGATTTTAACAAAGTCAAAAATTTAGTGGAAAGATTGGCTCATTTTCAAAGCTCCGATACGAATCCCGGCTTTATCGTGGCAGAAAAAAGACCTCCCGAGAGTCTGTATGAAAAAGCAGTAAAAGACATCGTTGAGTTAGACGAAGTTTTGAAAGTACTCGATAAAGAAGGCTTTGAGTACAAAGGCTATGGGAATAAAAGAGGTTTGATCGGAGCTTCCGCCGCCCTCGCTTGGAGGCCTGGAGATATGACCTATGAACTCTTAACTTATCGGAAAAAAGAAAGATGGAGTACCGATAGAGATTTAGACGAAAAGACAATCGAACCTCTTGGCGATAAGATAGGTGGTTCTTTCGATAGTTATGACCATGAAGAAGATAAACAAGCTATAGCTCCTAGCTCGCCTTGTCCAGTTCTTTACGGGGTACGAGGTGAAGATCCAGCTGAATTACAGAAAGCTTTAGGTATAGTAAAGGGAGAAGAACCAGAGAGGTGGATCACTTTTCTCACCAATCAGGCAACTGATGATCATATACAGCATATTCCTATTTCTGATGCTGAGCCTTGGAACTCCGTTAGGATAGAAGGTGAGGTCTGTTCGGCCCCGTATTATATAGAAGGAGGTCACGTACTTTTCGACGTTAAAGGTGAGACGGGGCAGATAACAGCAGCTGCTTATGAGCCAACTAAAAATTTTAGAGAGATAATAAACAGGTTGATAACGGGTGATAGAGTAGAACTTTGGGGTGGAGTGAGAAAAGATCCTAGAACACTCAATATAGAAAAGATGAGGATATTAGAATTGGAAGAAAAGATTATCAAAGTCAGTAATCCTGAGTGCCCAGAGTGTGGGAAAAGGATGTCCTCGATGGGTACAGATGCCGGTTACAGGTGTAAAAAGTGTAGGATAAAGGCAGAAGAAGATGAAGCTGTCAGAAAAAAAGTCGATAGAGAATTAAATGAAAAGTGGTATGAGGTCCCTGTTTCTGCTAGAAGGCACCTCACGAAACCATTGGAAAGGATAAGATAGAAGAGTTTTTACTCGGGATAGAACTCGTCGATAAATTTCTGATCTATCCTCTTCAGATCCTTTTTTGGTATTATAGTCAAAAGTTCCCAGGCCATGTCGAGAGTTTCCTCTATCGTTCTATCCTCTTCTACTCCCTGGTCTATGAATCGATCCTCGAACTCCTCAGCAAATTCAAGGTACAGTTTATCTCGATCGCTCAGGGCTTCTTCTCCTACCACAGCTACAAGATCTCTAAGGTCGAGTCCTTCTGCATAGGCGGCGAAGAGTTGATTACTCACGTCTGAATGATCTTTTCTAGTCCTTTCTTCTCCTATACCCTCTTCCATCAACCTAGAGAGGCTCTCACCAGGAGTTATCGGTGGTCTGATACCTTTCCTATGCAATTCCCTTGAGAAGACCAATTGTCCTTCTGTTATGTATCCTGTTAGGTCAGGTATAGGATGGGTTATATCGTCGTCAGGCATTGTTAGGATAGGTATCATAGTGATTGAACCCTCTCTATTCAATATTCTACCAGCTCGCTCGTATATACTAGCCAGATCGGTATACATGTAACCTGGATATCCTCTTCTACCCGGTACCTCTTCTCTAGCGGCCGCGATTTCCCTTAGAGCTTCGCAGTAATTGGTCATGTCTGTCAGAATAACAAGGACCTGCATGTCTTCCTCGAAGGCCAGATATTCTGCCGCAGTGAGAGCCATTCTTGGGATCACGATCCTCTCGATAGCGGGGTCGTCCGCTAAATTCAAGAAAAGAACAGATCTTTCCAAAGCTCCTGTTCTCTCGAAGTCTTTTCTAAAGAAATTCGCTTCCTCCGCAGTGATCCCCATAGCACAGAAAACAACAGCGAATTCTTCCTCTTCACCTAAAACTTCAGACTGTCTAGCGATCTGAGCCGCTACACTGTTATGGGGTAAACCAGAAGCACTGAATATCGGTAATTTTTGTCCTCTTACTAGAGTTAACATGCCGTCGATGGTAGATATACCGGTCTGGATGAACTCTCTCGGATATTCTCTAGCTGAGGGATTGATCGGATCGCCATTTATATTCCTCCTTTCATCTGGGATTATATCGGGACTCCCATCTATGGGCTCGCCTATCCCGTTGAAAACTCTACCTAGAAGTTCTCTAGATACGCCGAACTTCATGACCTCGCCGGTAAATTGGACGCTGGTTTCATCGGTATCTAGTCCTCTAGTTCCTGCGAATACCTGAAGGACCGCACGATCGGTTTCTGCTTCGAGAACCTGTCCTAATCTTTCTTCGCCATTTGGTAACTTAACCTTGGCTATCTCGTCGTAGGCAACATCGCTGATACCTTCTACCACCATTAGTGGTCCGGAGACTTCAGTAACATTCTGATATTCCGTCCTCTTAGACATATCGTCGACCATATCTATCCCTCCTCCTTTAGATCATCTTCTTCATCCATGCCGTTTTGCTCATCAGCTTCGATTTCTTTTCCACTTTTTCCTTCGATCGGAGAGGACAGTTCTAGTGATTCTTCTAGTTCTTTGAACTCCTCATTCATCTTCATCTCTACCCTGCTAGATTTATCTTCCCATTCATCTGAAGGTATATTTGACAATCTGCTTATGTCTTCTAGGACATCCATTTCGGCTAGATCGTCTACAGATACTCCCTCTTCGATAGCCATTTGACCAGTTTCGTAGAACTCCATGATCATCTGGAGCATTCTGAACTGTTTTTCGGGAGAACAAAAAGTGTCTACGTCATGGAAAGCGTTCTGCTGGAGAAAATCTTCCCTGACCATCCTTGCGGCCTGAAGTGCGAACTGGTCGGAAGGAGGAAGAGCATCCGGACCTACGAGTTGAACGATCTCCTCTAGTTCTGATTCTTTTTCTAACAAACGCATGGTTTCTCTTCGAAGTTCCTTCCAATTTTCGTTGACATTTTCCTCCCACCAATCACTCACTTGATCTAGATAGAGCGAATACGATGTCAGCCAATCTACAGCCGGGAAGTGCCGTCTGTTCTTAAGTTCTGTATCCAGTGCCCAGAAAACCTGAACTATCCTTAAGGTGTTCTGAGTTACAGGTTCGGAAAAGTCACCACCAGAAGGACTCACAGCACCGATCACAGAAACTGATCCTTCTCTATCACCATGAAGTTCACAGATACCGGCTCTTTCATAAAATGAAGCGAGCTCGGAAGCTAGATAGGCGGGAAAACCTTCCTCTCCGGGCATCTCTTCTAACCTTCCTGATATCTCTCTCAGTGCCTCTGCCCATCGTGAAGTCGAGTCTGCCATCAACGCAACATTGTAACCCATATCCCTATAATATTCTGCGATAGTTATACCAGAGAAAACGGAAGCTTCTCTTGCAGCAACGGGCATATTACTGGTATTCGCTATCAAAACCGTTCTTTTCATCAGAGGCTCTCCTGTCCAAGGATCTTCTAGCTCAGGGAAGTCTCTCAGGACCTCCGTCATCTCGTTACCTCTCTCTCCGCATCCAACATAAACTACTATATCAGCATCACTCCATTTGGCCAATTGATGCTGGATTACCGTGTTGTGAAGGATCATAGGTGAATTCCCACCGACGAAGTTGTGGGTCTCAGGCACTGTCAGGTCGAAAACTTCTTTTGTTTCATCTTTCACTTCGATGGAGTCAACCGGGTCGGGTAAGAAATGGTCTAGATGATTTTCCGCCATCTTATTCAATTCTTCATCAGCAGTCAGTGAACTGAATTTTCTGAAAATAGGAATACTCATCTTTTCCTCTTGTGTAGTATAGTTGGCTATCTTTATACCGTTTTCTTTGAACTTCTTCCTTGTAATTTCACTATTATCAAACTTTTCTTGGATCAGTTCAGGTGAAACTTTTACTGAATTCACACCTCTGAAATATCTGCTGTCTTCTTTCAGGTATCTTTCGATCTTTTTATACTTCTCATGATCTGTTGCTGTTCTCTTGTAGAAATTTTCTAGTTCTTCTCCTGAGATCCTCACACGGTAGCTTTTACTAGAACTAGTCTCTCTTGAAGCAAGCCTAGGAGGAGTACCGATTCTTGTCAGAGCATAAGCCAGATCGCTAGCCATCTCTTCACTTGAAGTACTTATCTCAATTTCATACTTGGAGAAA
>CAYXPD010000079.1:0-5489 GCA_964466995.1 uncultured Thermoplasmata archaeon
CAGCTATCGGGTCCCAATCATCTCCTATACCAGTATAACCGTCAGTGTCCTCATCGAGATCGTTCACCAGTTCGTAATCTGACTCAGGATCGTTCCTTACGTCATCTAGCTCAGTCCAGTTGGATATGGAGTCAGCTTCATAGATTTCGTTCTCACTTCCGTCTTCTTCGTAAGAAGACATCATCGTATTAGGGGGTTCTGACTTTTCTGCCAGATCTTCATTTTCCTCTTCAAGCCTATCAGAGTTACCTGTAGCACCGAATGAAATCACTATAGCGCTAAGAATCAGTACAGCAGCTAGAAAGAATACTGCTGTTTTTCTAAATGCGATATGTTTCATTTTTACACGCTCCTAGGATATATATAACACCGTTATATTTAAAGTTTCTTTGTAATTTTATACATTTTTACTAAATTATCAATTAACAGTGATGAAAAAGTCCAGATTCAGACTTTAAATCGGATATCACAACCACTTACTCGCTCTGAAAAAATCTGTAATATGTTAGGACTAAGAGGTATTAAGCGAACGGGTTTTTTTTCGATGATCACATCTTCAAAATACCTAGAAGAAAGAAGATGAAGTCAGATCTTTCGAAAAGGAAGATACTAGAGATTAGCGGTTAGAGGCTTCAATCTTTTCTATGATACTGAGATAGCATCTACTGGACAGCCCTCTTCTGCCTCTTCGACACAGTCGATATCGTCTGGAGCTTCTCCCTCATCTTCACTTTCCTTTCTATATTCTTCTACAACTCTAGATTTGTTTTCAGGATTCATCTCAAAGACTTCAGGACAGACAGATTCGCAAACCCTAGCTCCTATACAGGCACCCTGGTCGATCTTTATTTCTTTCATATTTTTTCATCTCCTCTTGTTCACAAGATATCTTAGTTTATATCGTTTATCGTGTCGGGCTTGATAAAGAGTTGAGATACTAGAATGGGGGTAAATTCTATGTCTAGAAAGGATAACTGTAGGAGTATTTGGTCCCTCGTTGTATTTAAGATCGATAATAGATCTGTTAGATTCTGGAAAGACCCAAAAATCTCCACCTTCCTCTAAAGTCAGTTGATATTGATTTTCGTCTAACTCATACTCGAACTTGTTTTCTTTCTCATAGTATTCCGTCTTTATTGTCCATCTCTATCAGATCTATCCTTGAGGAACTAACCTTTATCGAGTTCACACGTAAGCTTTCTATCAAATCTTCTGTGCAAAAAAATACATATATTTTCATTTACATTAATCTCGCGGGAGTTAAGATGGAGGTCCTCTCATTCGATGATGATACGATGGGTGGGTTGACACTGGTGATGTTCGGCCTGATAGGCTACGGTATCAATGAAGCTGTTTCAGCGTTAGAGTACGGTGGACAAGCTGCCCAAGTAGAAGAGGGAGCCATCCCTCAGTCTGGCCTTTGTTTAAGCTGTTTTACAGGGCTTATAGGCCTTATCGCCTTTTTGCTCCTAGTTTTTGGCGCATATAAAATATATAAAGGTGCAGAATTCCAGTCATCCAAGCACAAAACAAAAGTCAGATGGGGTGGAGTTTCTCTGATTATCGGTTTTTTTGGAAGCCTATTTGGTGGTATGGCTGTGATGTCTAGAGATATGACCGGTGCCACTTTAGAAGATTTTGAAGCACTCATCGCCGACGCGGCGGTGATGGGGGCAGTTACAGGCATAATCTTGATGGGCGGCGTGTTACTATTGATCTATGAACTGGGAAGTGATAAGCAGAAAAAATACATCTATGGGTTGATCGGCCTTTACGCAATTACAAGCATAGGCATCGCAGTGGTGAACAGAAGCATACCCGCTGGTGATGAAGTAGAGATGGTCTCTACGGTACTGAACCGTTTGGCCCTGGCCAACGGATTGGAGGCTCTCTTCAGCTTTGCGTTCGCAGGAATGTATTACATGGTCCGTGAGAACTATCTTAATCAGAAAAGAAAGGACTCAACTGAGGTGGAATATCGAACTGATGATGAATCACTGAAGACGTGTCCAGAGTGCGGAGAAAAGAAGATGAACATCCATCTGAGTGGATACGGTTACTGTAATGGATGCGGATATTCTACTGATGAATATTATCAGGAATCCGAGTCTGAAGATTGAGGGAAATATAATCTTTCTTCGGTTCTAGAGAGGCCCAATCGGTGATCTCCTTCTTCTTCGTTGAGGTCAACTCTACAAAACTTCACAGTTTGAAGATCTCCCTTTCAACCCTTTTTAAAAGGACTTCCAACTTTCCTAGAGAATATACCGATCAACCTATCAGTAGAGGTAATGCCACCAGTATTACTATTAGGATAGGGATTATTATTCTTAACAAGATTTTTAAAAGTGTCGATTTTGGGGACCCTCTATCAGAAGAACCCCCTTCTGTCCACTGATAATTAGATCGGCCATGAGATTCCGAGGATTTAGACTCGATATCCGTCCCCGCTCCTCCACCTCCTGTAACAGACATCTCTATCAGATCAAAATAGAGTTGTCTATGATTTTAAAACTTTCGTTTGAACGGAACTCTTAAACCTATCGCCACTGAATTGAGGTCCAAGTCAGTGTTCAGATAATAAGACGCTAAGGAATTTGTACCTCTGACTCAACCTCTTCTATCGTTTCGATACCGTTCTTGTTCAGCCGTCTTTTCAGTTTTTCTACACTCTCTTAGGGTTCCACAATCGTGAAAACTCTAGTACATCCTGGAAAATTAGTAAATAGCTGTTTGGACCTTCGAGTTTGTAAATCATACTGAGAAATTTCTCTAGATCTTACTCTTACCCATCTAACGATTTGTCTACTTTTAGCATGTCTATAATCACTCTTATTATCTTTATATCTCTTTTTTATAAGCTGATTCTTTTAGCTCTAAAAGCAGTGAGAGGATCATCGTTTTTGGTTTTGAATTTTTAAGGTCATCTGAAAGTTTTGAGCCTAAATTGTTAATAGGACTACCTAGATGGTTACATGCTCTCTAGAAATGAAGTAAGAAACAAAAAAGAGATGATGAACATGGCAGATGAAGAAAATACCGTATTTATCGGTAGTAAAGAAACGATGAGCTACGTACAGGCGGTCATGATGCAGTTCAATAGCGGCTTTGACGAAATCGTGATCAAAGCGAGAGGAAGAGCCATAAGCAAGGCTGTAGACGTTGCAGAGATAACCAGACATCGATTCATGGAGGACACGGATATAACCGATATCATCACAGAGACTGAAGAACTAGATAACGATGAAGGCGGTACGGTAAACGTTTCTTCTATAGAGATCACCTTGAGTAAGTAGATATACTTCGGGGAAAGAGGAGATCACAGGAAAGATTTCTTTCCATGGTTATTTTGAGGTGTTTTTAGGCTATTTGATATTTTCAGGTCAGGTGGTAAACTCACTGAACATCATAGCTCTCTCGACCATTTTTTCACACCTATAGTTCGTATGATCTGTTGGGCTTATATATCATCCTTTCGACCTGACGATCTAGAAAAAAGAATGAAAAGTCGATATAAACCTTGATCATGTTTTTTACTCGACTTTTAACAGCTGAAAAATAGATGAAAGTTTATTCGCTCTTTTTTAAAAATATTTAAATATTAACTCAACCAATACTCTCCAAAGAGAGGTAACAAAAATGGATGAAACCATCGCTTCGATCGAGATAATAAAAGAAAACGAATCATACAAAGCGAAGATACAGATGAGTTCAGGAAGATACATGGAATACGATGATGAAGATTTTGAAGTACTTTTGCAACAAATCATCGATGACCTTCAAGAGGAGTTAGAATCGACTTGAATCCGAAGGGATGATAGTAGGATGGAATCTAGCAGTTCTAACCCCCCGCGTATAGGAGAATTTAGAGTTTAATTGTTAGCTATTTGTGAAAATTTGGTAGCAAGAGTATTGAGTCGCTTCAAAAGTCTACTACAGAGGAGCATTATAACACAGTTATTAAATATCCCGCATCCTTTTCTTTTTATGAGGAAATATCTAGGATGAAAACTAAACCGCCGTGTGAATTAGTTGTCAGCAAGATCCTTCCGGGGATAAGAGCCTCCTTAGTCTCAGAACTTTCTGAAAATTACGAGCTGAGCCAGGGTGAAGTCTCTGAGTTAGTGGGTATCACCCAACCTGCAGTTAGCCAGTATTTGAGCCAGAATAGAGGGATGGATGAGGAGCTAAAAGAATTTTTTCCAGAGATAGCTGAATTCGCAAAGAGGGCTGCCGAACAACTGGTCAAGGGGGAAATTGAGCCAGGAATGGTTAATGTCTGTGAGCCCTGCAGAGAGATCAGAGAGAAGGAGGAATTCTGCGATATCCATCAAGAATTTTCAAAGCTCTCACCCCATTGCGAGATGTGTGAAATGAGGAAAAGGTGAACGCCGAAAAGGAGTTGAGCATATTCCTTTCACAACGCTCTGAGTCCAACTGGGATATTGTATCTACTGCCATTAAAGTCAATGGTGGACAAAGCAGTGAGTAAGATCTACTTCCAATGGAAGAAAGAAAATTTCAATCAAATGGAACAAACTTAAAATCAAAGTAGTTATATGTTATATTCGGATGGCGAAAAAAAGAGAAAAGTCTAATCCTAAAGAGTCCCTGATCGACTCGCCGTTTGATGGTTTAAAAAGGCATTCAGCCCTCATAAAAAAAGCGATCGATGAGCTCATAAAAGGGGTTCAACTGTACATGGAAGGGAGATTTGGAGAGGCTCAAAGATCCTTCGAAAAAGTAGCTGAATTAGAGCACCGGGCTGATAAAATAAAGATAGAAATAAGAGAAAATCTGCCTAGATTCATCTTTTTACCCGTAACTAGGGACGAATTTTTGAGACTTTTGAAAGAAGCCGATTCTATACTCGATTATGCAGAAGACGTCAGTCTACTTTTGCCGATGCGTGAAGAAGAGATACCTGATAAAATAGAAGACGATTTCAAAGAATTTTCGAAAAAGATTTTTGGATCAGTAAGGCAAGTTGACGAACTGATGTCCGTATTTGTAGGGATATTAAATTCTTCCTTCGGCAGTAAATCAAAACAAAAAGTAAGAGAACTGCAATTACAAATTGCTAAGAAAGAATATGAAGCTGATAAGATAGAAAGAAAGATCTCTCAAGAACTATTCAATCACGATGAAAATCCTTTGAAGGCGATACATCTCCTTAAAGTTGTAGATAAGATGGACTCTATAGCGAATCACGCCGAAAATGTTGGAGACATGATAGATTCAACCGTGGTTTCTAAATAAAGGATCTTCAGTTTTGGGGTAGAAAATCTCTTCTAGAGAGAATTCTCGAAAAGGCGCAAGATCTGATGATGCAGGAGGTCAAAGAGAAGTTGGATGAGATGAAAAAAGAGATCGAAGAGTTGAAGGAAGGGTGGAAGTAGGTCGTTCTATTTTTAGGGAAGTTAATTTAGGAAAGTTAAGATAGTGATCGATCAGGGAAAATCCGTCTAACTTCTCTTGGATCGGTTAGA
>CAYXPD010000080.1:0-5474 GCA_964466995.1 uncultured Thermoplasmata archaeon
GTTCGGTTCTTAGGGCGCACACGGTACTTGGACAGCTTCAGCAGTAGCGGGACCAGGCGGGACCGGTATACCGGAAGAGATGTTGGAAGAAGGAGAAGATAGTCCGTATCCACCAACACCAGAAGGTAATGAAGGACTGGTTAAAGGTTTGGCCCCAGATGCAAAGATAATCCCAATGGGAGATTTCTTTACCTCTCCGGGCAACGATCTAGGTCAATTCGCTGTAACTTACTCGTCGATATTCTTCACGACGGAAGGTTATACGGGAGATGTGGATATAACCGCAGATTCTGCTGACATAGCTTCGAGTAGCTTTGGTCGGAGTATAGACGAAAATCACGGAGGGTTTAACTTCTATGAAAGGCTGTTCGATTATGTAGGTACGCAGCACACTCAGAATACGTTGTTCATCAACTCTCAAGGCAACGAAGGGAGTGGATTCGGAACTGTTAGTGCTCCTTCCGGTGCTCAAGGTGTGATGTCAGTAGGAGCATCTGGCAACCAGATGTATAGAATAGATGAGTGGGAGATGCACGATGGAGGTCCAAACCCCTGGTATGGTGAAGTAACGGGTATGACTAGTACAGGTCCGCATTCTAAAGGTTCGCACGGTCCGGACATAATGACCAACGGTCAATTCGGATATGGATCGGATCCCGTGAATCAACAGTTGGACAATATAGGTGATTTCCAAGGAAATAATTCATGGACGCTTTGGTCTGGAACCAGTTTGTCGGCTCCGAACGCTGCTGGAATAACCGCTTTAGTCTATCAGGCTTACATGGAAGCTCACGAGGAAGCTCCGGATTCAGAGACCCTCAAAAACATAGTGATGCAAGGTGCTAATGATATGAACAACACTCCGAATAAACAAGGACCCGGCGACGCGAACGCTCTCGCATCTGTCGAGATCGCTCAGGGCGAAGGTCTTTATTCTGAAGAGTTTCAATGGAGACCCGGAACAAATCCAGAGATAGAAGAGCATGTAGAACATCATGTGAATATTATGGAGGCCGGTGAGAGTGTCACAGATGAACTCACATTGCACAACTGGAACGAGGCGGATGCAGTAGAGTACAACATGGGAACTTACCGGCAAGAAAAAGTGGATAATACCTCGATAGAACTAGAGAGTGGACCACCAGGAAGAGTTCCACTTCTAATGATTAACGAAACTGGAGTTTACGAGTTGATGTACAACGAAACTAACGACAATTGGGATCTTTCCGATGATCCGATAGCAACATTAGATGATCCTAACGCTGATCTTTTAAGATTTGGAACTCACACACCATATGAGAATCAGGGAATGTACGATTACAGTTTAACTGAATTCTACAACTGGGAAGATGTCAATGATAACGGTAGCTTCGATGGTTGGGAAGAAAGAAATAGAATCGGTTACACCGCAACAAATATGATGGCCTTGAATACTTTCTTTGGAGATGAAGTTCCCACCAGCGATTACTTTAGCATCCATGATGCGCTTGAGAGGGCAGAGGATGGAATAATAGTCCAGATGAACAACGATCTCTATGAACTTGGAGCTACTTCTTTCGACTTCACTCTAAACATAGAGCAGTATAATCAGGTAGAATGGGACTGGATCAGTATAGACCAACCTGATGGAACTATCGATCCCGAGGATAAGTTAGAATATGAACTTACAGCCGACGTGCCTGAAAACGCTCCTAAGGGTATCTACAGTGGAAAATTGATGATCGAAGACGAAACCAACAATAGAATGCTCTCAGTACCTATCACTATAACCGTAGGAGAATACACAAATCTAGAAGAACCAATGTATTTCGGATCGGGAGACGGTGACGTCGAAGAAGACTTCGGGGTCTACAGGAACGACAGATTGTACGGAAGTTGGGAAGGTGATCTGACCGGTGATTGGAGGTACTATACGTTCCACTTAGAAGAAGATATCACTGATAGAGACATTCGGTTGGAGATAGAGTTCGACGATGAGATGAGTGATATGTCTGCATTCTTGTTAGGCGGTGCAGAGCACGACGAGATAGGCTTAGGAATGCCAGAGGATCCGTTCAGTATAGAAGATCCAGAACTCGACTGGGATATGCAAGATAGGTATGGAGTAAATACTCTAGAGACCCTCTATGATGCAGACATCAACCGCGGCGATTACGTCTCATTTTACAGAGAAGAACCCCTAGAGGCCGGAACATACATGATCGTGGTCCAAAGTCACCAGATATCTGGTTATGAACCGTATCAAGAATTCTCCGGAGAACTACGGGCAGAAGAGATGAGAGCCAGCGATCCAGAACCTGAAGATGGAGCAGTTGGCGTACCTTATGAACAGCCAGAACTTAGTGTATATGTAGAGCATCTAGTAGAGGAAACACAACAAATGAACGTGACTTTCTATGGTAATAAAATTGGTGAACAGTATGAAGAAATTGGCACCGAAGAATACGTTGAGAACGGAACGAGATCTAGCATTACATGGGATGAGGAACTCGAGGAGAAAACAGATTATGAATGGTACGTAGAGATAGAAGATGAAGAAGGAGAAATTTATCAATCTGAATTCTGGGAATTCGAAACAAAAGTGTACTACAATCTGACGGTCGGTGTAGAAGGTGAAGGCTCTGTGACTGCTGAGTGGAATGAAGAAGAAGCCGAAATTTACGATGAATGGACAGAAGAGATCGAAGGTTATACGGAAGTCGATCTTAACGCAGCTCCTGAAGACGGCTGGATATTCGATGGATGGACAGGTGACGTTCCAGAGCCCGAATGGGAATGGCTGTATCAAGCCGAACATCGATCGATGGCGGACACCGGAATAGGCTCTGACGTTCCATGGTATGGGGCTATGATACTGGACCTTTCGGATGACATCGGAGATACAATTACAGATGTTGCCTACTTCGATGCTGAAGCAGGTCCAGACTATGCACAGGCTCACATTGCCGAAGATGATAACGGTGCTCCAGGAGAATGGCTATCTTCATCGGGAGAATACACACCCTCAGCTGCAGGATGGGTGGAATTAGGCCTTGCAGAGCCTGTTACTATAGAGGAACCAGGAGAATACTGGATAGTGATAGAAATCGATGATATAGACGGTGTTTTCCCATTTGGAGCTATCGAGCCAGATGTTGAGGACGGCCAATATGCCAACTTCGGTGATCCTCATGATCCAGAGGACTGGGAAGAATTAACCGACTATGACTTAGATTATGCTTGGGCGCTAGAAGCGAGAATAGCTCCAGAGATAGAAGAAAAGATTACCACGATGATGGATGATGACAAGGAGATAACTGCTCACTTCCTTGAGGAACCTTATTTTGAGGTAAATATTGATGTCGATGAGAAAGTATTGATAGGAGAAGAAGCAGTAGTGGACTATACAGTTACCAATACAGGAGGGGTGCTCGACACCCAGGACATAGAATTCTATGTGGATGATGTATTGATAGAGACAGAAGAAGATGTGACAGTAGATGGTGGTAGTGAATACCACGGTGAATTCATTTGGACACCAGAAGAACTAGAGGAATATGATCTAAAAGTTGCCAGCGAGGATGATCAGGATGAGGTTACAGTGACTGTGGTAGAAGACCCGGCATTCTTTGATGTGGAGATCGTAGATTATGATGAAGAAGTGTTCAAAGGGGAAAACGTGACAGTTGGATATAAAGTAGAGAATACTGGTGATCTTGAAGATACCCAAACGATAATGTTCTATCGAGCTGAGGTATTAGATGATTGGAAAGATGTAACATTAGATGGCGGTGAAGTCCATGAGGGAGAATTTGTTTGGACAGAAGCTGACAGCCTTGGAGAACACACGGTTCAAGTGTTGAGTGATGACGACGCAGACGAGGTAACTGTGAGTATTTTAGAGGAACTAGATCCTGGATACTTCGAGGTCGAGATCACAGATTACGATGACGAAGTAGAAGAAGGCGATACAGTTACTGTTGAATTCACAGTTGAAAATATAGGAGATAAAGAAGATACACAAGAAATAATCTTCAGCGTAGAAGGTGATGAAAGGGATACTATAGAAATGACCCTTGGAGGAGGCGAAACCGAGAGCAGAGAGTTCACATGGGAAGCTGAAGAAGAAGATGACTATAATCTAACGGTAGAGAGTGATAACGACTATGATACAGTAATAGTAACAGTCGAGGAAGAAGAAGATATCCCAGGATTCACCTTAGCACTGTTCGGACTAGGTGCAGCATTAGCGATAGCAGTCTACTATAAAAAGAACAGTAAAGAAGATGACTTCCTCTGATCAACAAAAACCCTTTTTATTTTTTTAATTTCTATGAATGACTTCTCTGATAATGTGTGAAAGTTAGTTAAACAAGGCGGTATTAATTGTTAGAATATCTCTTTTGATTAAACAAGATGAGAATTGGCGGATTAGTAACATACAGGGTATGCTCCCGACGGGATTTGAACCCGTGTCTTTGGCTCGAGAGGCCAAGATGGTTGGCCGGACTACACTACGGGAGCAGAGAAGGGCTGATATGATAAAAGGTATTTCTAACACCTATTTTTACTATATAATAATTTCCACACTCCAAGGTTAAATACATCAATATGTACGAAAAAACTATAAAGGGGTGGATGATAATAAACACAGAACTCGCAATGGAGGTGAACTCGTATGGAAGGAACAGTAAAGTTCTTCAACGATATGAAGAACTACGGTTTCATAGAACCCGACGAAGGTGACGAAGACCTCTTCGTTCATCGTAGTGGTATGGAATGCAACTCTCTCACCGAAGGTGACAGGGTTGAATTCGATTCCGAAGAAGGGGAAAAAGGACCTAGAGCTATCAACGTAAAAAAGATAGATTAGATCGATCGTTTTTCAATGGATCGATAAAATTCTTTAGGGATTTCAATTCCTTCATTTTACTTATTCATATATTTTTATGCTCTTCATCATTTTACGTATTTCATCACACTTTTTATCCATACTATCAGTAGCTTCTGCAGCCTCTGATAGTGTTGTGGCGATAATGACATGATTGTTTTTGTCATCCTCCTCTACTACTATTTTCGTTACGTTCACATTACTCACCTCAAGGTATCTCTTCAATCATAATATATGGTTCTAAGTTTACTTAAAATTTTTCTCCTCCTCATTTCTTGTGAAAACAGATAACCTCATGTTCTGATGCAAGTTTAAATGTAACGTTTGTCCCCAATTCATACTTTTCAGTATGATGCTTTAGTGTTCTTACAGTAATACCAGAGGGTAAACGGATTTTGTATAAATAGTGCATGCCACGGAAGACCCTGTCTACGATTTCACCCACGCCATTTTGCATGGGTTCGATGTCTATAAAATCAGGACGAACCATCACGTCAACTGATTTACCAGAAGGGTGTTCCCCGTGATAAAGTAAGTTACCGATTTCGGTCTCGACAGTTTCTTGTCCATTAATTTTCCCATCGATAAAATCAGCAGTTCCGAT
>CAYXPD010000081.1:0-5431 GCA_964466995.1 uncultured Thermoplasmata archaeon
CATCACGCCGGCTTCCGAGGTCATGAATCATCTGTCTAAGGAACTGCCTACAGTTGGAGGTAGATTTGTCCAGATGGAAGATGAGATAGCCAGTATCGCCTCTGTGATAGGAGCTTCTTGGACCGGTTTGAAATCTATGACCGCTACAAGCGGACCAGGTTTTTCTTTGATGCAGGAGAACTTGGGATATGCGGTGATGACAGAAACTCCCTGTGTTATCGTAAATGTGCAGAGGGCTGGTCCATCTACTGGACAGGCTACTAAACCCGGCACAGGGGATGTCATGCAGGCGCGCTTTGGAAGTCAGGGTGATTATGAGATAATAGCGCTTTCACCTAATTCCGGTCAAGAGATGTTCGATTTTACTATCAGAGCCTTCAATCTATCTGAAAAGTATAGGATCCCCGTCGTTCTTCTCGCTGATGCTGGAGTTGGGCATATGAGAGAGAGGGTTAAGATACGCGAAGATGTAAAGATAGAAGAAAGAAGAAGACCTGAAGAAGGTGAAAAAGAATTTTTTGATACCGATCGAAAAGATCATGTGCCACCAATGCCGGACTTCGGCGACGGGGAAGAGTTACTCGTTACCGGTTCAACTCATCTTGGAGACGGCACTAGAGACACTTCGAGTTTTGAAGCTCAAGATAAGTTAGTTAGAAGACTGGTTGCGAAGATAGAAGATAATCGTGAAGATATTGAAGATTGGGAAGAGCATAATGTTGAAGGCGCTGATCTAGTAGTTGTTTCCTATGGATCTATCTCTAGACCGGCTAGAGGTGCGGTGAAAAAAGCGAGAGAAGAGGGGCATGATGTCGGTTTCTTCAGACCTAAAGTGATGTGGCCTAGTCCTGAAAAAAGACTGAGAGAGATAGGAGAGGATTCCGAGGTACTCTTAGCTGAACTTTCGTTGAGAGGCTATAGGATGGAAATTGAAAGAGCGTTTCCTTCTGAAAATCTACATGTCTATGATAGGCTCAATTCACTACCGACCATAGATAAAGTTTATAGTAAGATAATCGAGGTGCTAGGATGATCAAAGCCAAAGATATAAAAGAAAAATACATCAGAAGACATCCTTCGCCGTTCTGCCCTGGATGTGGAGGCGGGATGGTCCTGAATTCTATGTCAAGGGCCGTTGAAGAGAGCGATGTTTCTAAAGATGATATCGTCGCGGTAAGCGGAATAGGCTGCGCAGCATGGATACCTTCCCCTCACTGGAGGGTGGATACACTTCACACCACACATGGTAGGGCGATCGCCTACGCTAGTGGTGTGAAGATTGGAAATAAAGACCTTGAAGTGATGGTCGTTTCTGGAGACGGAGACTGCGCTGGCATTGGAGGTAATCATCTGCTTCACGGTGCAAGAAACAACATAGACCTTAATGTTCTGATGATCAATAACGGTCTCTATGCTATGACCGGCGGACAGGTGGCTCCTACAACGGAACATGATGAGGAAACATTGACCACTCCATATGGAAATCCTTCTTCAAGTTTTGAAGCGGCTGAAGTAGTTAAAGCAGCTGGAGCTGGCCACGTGGCAAGATGGACCACTTATCATATGAAAGAACTGATCGAAGAAGTGAAAAAGGCGATAGATACCACCGGTTTCTCATTCATTGAGGTCTTGACTCAATGTCCCACAAGGAAAGGCAAAAAAGAGGGGATGGACGGATTGGAGATGCTGGAATGGTATAAAGAAAATACGAGCAAAGATGAAGACAGCGATAAGATATTTGTCGGAACATTGTCTGAAGTGGATAGACCGGAACTTGCAGAGCAGATATATCAACAGATCGACGAGGTCGGAGGTGACCTGAGATGATGAAGATCCGTATCGGCGGATGGGCTGGTCAAGGCACTGTTAGAGCCGGAACGATCCTCGGCAGATCGTTGTCTATAGAACAGGATTATCACGTAGCTCAGCAGAGGTCATATTCTGCAGCTGTCAGGAGCGGAATAGCCTATTCTGACGTGATCGCAGATGAAGAAGAGTTGGATGAACTCGTTATAGATATCCCTGATTATCTGTTGGTTATGTACCAGGACACCTTGAATGAGTGGACTGAGATCGCTGAAAAGGCTGGTACGCTGATAGTGGACAGTTCTAGAGTTAATGAAATACCAGAGGTATCTGGATCGGTTTATGAGATACCAGCTGGAGAGATAGCGGAAAAGATAGCGACAGCAAAAGCCGCGAATGTTGTCCTGCTAGGTTCCCTTTCTAGGGTCGCTGAAGATATCGATATAGAAGCTTTAAAGAGAACCGTCAAAAATGAGTTCCCTGAAGAGTATAGGGATCTTAATATAGAGGCACTAGAGAAAGGATACAAGAAAGTCAAAAATGAATAGCAGGGTTGAACTCTTTTTTATTATGATTTAATTTTTGCTCTTAGGCCCACCTTCTTTCCTCTTCACCTTGTCCCATGCCTCGAAGTATAGATCGGGTATATCTTCGTACCGTTTATCCTCTTTAGCCTTCTTTAGTTTAGATATAGATCTGCCTATATTTTCGTGTTCTGTATAGTCATTTCTTGAGGCTAGATGAATCCTTAACTTTTCTAATTCTTCCTCGATCGTTTCATCTATCTTTTCTCTAAGAAATTTACAGCTTTCCTCTAGTGAATCCTCGGTTTTCTTTAGTTCTCCAGATTTTACGTTCTCTACGGCGGAAATTATGGCTTCTCTCCCACGTTCATCTTCGGCTTTTATTCCCAGATAACTAACTACCTTCAAAAGAATTTTGAGTTCGGATAGTTTCTCTTTGATTTTGGAGACTGCTTCTTCGTCTCTTTTATTTTTATCCTTGAATTGCCTGGGAATTTTTTCCTTTTTCTCTACTCTGTTGTCTTCGACCAAAGTCTTCACTTGCGTAAAGCAGAAGGTCTACCTTTATATTTTTAACCCTACTCTAAAGGATTTTAACACTATCACTCAGCTAGACTGAACATCGAAAAATAATGCTACTGCGAGTAAGAAAGCAAGGAAGGTCATTATCCCTCCAACTAAGAATGCGGTATCATATCTTCCTGTAACATCTACTACGTATCCTGCAAAATAGGGACCGATAGCTCCGCCGATACCCGCAACGGTGCCCAAGACACCTAAGATCTCACCAGAGTGTTCGGTACCAAAAAATTCAGACACGATAACGGGATATATCATAACCCAACCTCCGAAAGCCAATCCAAAAAGAATCGCTACTGCATAAAGAAAGTATAGGATATCTGCCATCGGGAGTAAGAATAAGGCAAGACATTGGAAGGCGAAAAATATCATCATTCCCTTTATAACTCCTATCTTATCTGAAGACCACCCTCCGAATATTCTACCGATAATATTTGCTATACCTATCGCGGTCAAAGTAGCTGCCGCAAAAAAACTAGGTATCCCCACGTTCCGAGAATATTCGACGATATGAACCGTGACCAACATAGCAGAGAACTGAGCTACCATGAACATGAAATAGATGATCCAAAACCGTCTGGTCTTGAATGCCTCTAAAAGGGTCAAAGAATTCTTTGTTGATCTTCCACCAGATTTGGGATCCTCTTCAGCTTCAGTACCGTCAGGATTAAGACCCATCTCTTTGGGTGAACCTCTTATCAGGTAAATGGAGATAGACAAAAGCGTAAAAGATATGAAGCCCATAACCACGAAGGTATATCTCCAACCGATATGATATATTATCCTTTCTAAAGCTGGTGGGAAAAAAGCCATACCTATGCCCAAAGCGGAGACCGTGATACCTATCGCAATTCCTTTCTTTTTATCGAACCATCTAGTTATTGTGGTGGTAGCAGGTACGTAAAAAGCACTAGCCCCCACACCAACTAATGCGAAGCAAAGATACAGCTGATAAAGAGAATAGACCTGGCTAGTGAATAAAAAACCAGTAGTTACAAGGATCATCCCTAGAGTCATCACTTTTCTTACACCATATTTATCACTCAATTTTCCAGAGATTATAGCCGTGAAAGAAGTGAGTAAAAGAGAAATCGAGTACGCTAAAGATATAGGGGCAGTAGACCATCCAAATTCTTGATGCAGTGGTTCGATGAAGACTCCAAATGCGTAACTACGGATACTCGAAACCAGGATGGCGAGGAAGGCAGCTATAACAACGATCCAACCATAGAATATATCGTCTTTCATAGCACTAATTTGAACCAACAAGATATAGGTCAAATATAATTCCATTGGATTTTTGAGTTAAAATAGGTGTTAATGAATACAGAGAGTGAGAATCCATGTAGATTTAAATACCTCCTCTCTTGATTAACGGAGATGATGAAAGTATATATCGAAGATGAAGGAGAGATCGAGGTACCAGAAGGAAGTCAAGTTTCGACTGTAATAAAAAAGCTGGACCATCATGTAGATTCCGTAATAGTGCTCTCCGACGGAGAACCAATAACTGTAGACGACGAAGTAGAGGAAAATATGAATCTCAAGATTCTTCCTGTTGTTTCTGGTGGATAGGTTCACGTTTCGGGAGTTTTACTATATTTATTATATTCTCGTAAAATTTTGGCATGATCTCGAAGACTATCAGTAGAAGTACTATCAGAACTATCACCGAACCTGTTTTTGCTATTTCATTGTGGGCGGTATCAAAGGAAACTATGCCCTCGATCGTTAGATAAATCACCAGCACGTTTCTTGCTATGTTAGCTATGTAGACGCTCGGTATGACGATCAAGAGACTAACTATTTTTGGTTTTAGTTTGGTCTTTGTAGATGAGATCAGTCCCCCGGCTGCGGCCATGACCTGAAGGCCAGTACAGGCTAAAATTATTGCGATACCACTTCCATCTACAGGAACCCGGATCTCTTCACCGCTCATCCGGTACCAGAGAGAGTTTTCAGGGTATTGTATCGCTCCGACTGTGAAATCGTACCCCATCAGGTCTGTAAAAAAGACCGTGTGTTCCGTGACTATCCTTATGAGATAACCTGAGAGGAGTGGTATCCTTTGTATGCCGAAATAAATCAGAGAAGCGATCGAGATACCGCCGGCGAGGAAACGCATGACTTCAGGATCTTCTTTCCATTTCTTGGAGAGGTATTCATTGTATCCGAAATAAGCGAAGAGAGGCAGAACTATAAAAGACAAACCTGCATTGAAATAATCGTTTATTGAAATATAATAGGGGATCTCTCCTATCCAAAACAGACCGAGTAGGATATATCCTATAGTTCTAAGTAGATGTTTTTTACGCTCTAGAGAATACCCTACAAGCAATAAGATTATACCTATCCAAAGCACTATTTCAAACGCAAAATCCAATGTAATCGCCTCACTATTTAATTAGTGTGTTATATTACTACATGCATCACTAATAAAAGTGTTGTGGTCAGAAAAAGTTAGGTGATATGGAAAGGCATAAATACCTCTTGCTATTAAGAATTTCAACGAGCAACTGACG
>CAYXPD010000082.1:0-5397 GCA_964466995.1 uncultured Thermoplasmata archaeon
CGAATAGTTCGCACTCTCTAGATTCTATGACACCTCTCAGGACGCCTCCGCATAGACATCCTTCGGGTTCCTCGAAAGTTTTATCCTTTAATTTCTCAAAGATGTCAGGGAACTTCTTTCTAGCGGAATAAGATTCGTATTTCTTTCTCAGTTTTAATCCGGATTCCGGTATCTCAGGGAACCCTCTCCACTCTATATCTTTGGTCTCGAACACCTCATCTATGATATCTAGAGCCTTTTCGTTTCCTTCTTCTTTAACTACCCTGTCGTACTCGTTCTCAACTTCGCTCCTACCTTCTTCGACTTGGTTAAGCAGCATAAGGACTCCCATCAAGAGATCTAGTGGTTCGAAACCAGCTATAACCTGTGGTATCGAATACTTTTGTGATAAAGGCTCGTACGGTTTTGTCCCTATTATCGTGCTGACATGACCCGGTTCGATCAGTCCATCCAGATCTACTTCCCCCATCTCTAGTATCGCTTCCAAGGCGGGAGGTATGACCCTGTTACAGGCAAGTATGCTGAAGTTCTCTGGTGGTTCTTCTGCTATCACATTAGCAGTTGAAGGAACTGTAGTTTCGAATCCGACGGACATGAAGACGATTTCTTCGTCTCTTTTTTCAGCCAGTTCTACTGCATCGTCCACGCTGTAAACTATTTCCACATCAGCTCCTTCGCTTCTGATCTCGGAGAGCGTCTTTTCCTCTCCGGGTACGTTTATCATGTCTCCAAATACCGCTATTGTTTTACCGTCTTTCGCGAGTTCGATCATCTCTTCTATTTCTCTCTGTGTGGTAACGCAGACTGGACATCCAGGACCTTGGACTATCTCAACACCGACTTTTTTTAGCATCGGCTCGAGTCCGTGTTTGACCAAAGTATCTTGATGTGTTCCACACACGTGCATCAGTTTGATATCCCTGTCGCTCTTCTCTATCTCTTTGACGATCTGCTCCGCCTTCTCTTTGTCCCTAAATTTAAATTTATCTAGATCTGGTTTCATATTATTCCTCCACAGCGGTCACTCCTACTATTTTGGTCTCCTTTCCCTTTACAACGGTAGGTTTAGAATCGCATTCTGGACAAGATATGACGGGCACGTTATAATGGACGCTGGTCCTATCTGAGTAATTTACCCCACCTTCGTAACCGCAATCATCGCATTTGATCTTAGATTTTATCTCTTCAACAGCTAATTCGGACCCTTCTAAGACGGTGTTCTGACTCAAAGTCTTATATGCAAATTCAAGCTGGTCTTGTCCAAGGAAAGTCAATTCTCCTACTTCTATTCGGACTTCTTTAACTCTGTCTATATCTCTACCGTTCAATTCTTCTAGAAGAGCTGAGACCAATTGATTCATAACAGAGTACTCGTGCATCGACCTTAATTTCATTTTGGTGTCATATAAACCCTTTGGGAAATGTCATCTCTAAGTTAGTATTTTAAATCTCAAATAGGGCCAAAACAATAATTAAAGACCTGTAAATAGAGCACCATGATTTTGATAGCCCATGGAGGCGTAGGAAATCCTAGAGAAAATGACGATAGAGTTCAAGCGGCAGTTGAAAAAGGTTATGAGGAAGGGATGAGCGCCTTTGAAGCTGTCATAGCAGTGGTTGAGGAACTGGAAAACGATCCTCTTTTCAACGCAGGTAAAGGTTCAAGGTTGAGATTGGACGGTTCGGTTCAGATGGATGCCGCCGTTCAGTCCGAACAGAATATTGGATCAGTTGCTGCTATAGAGGAGGTCAAGAATCCGATCCGTATAGCCGAGATCGTTCATGACTCTCCATACCTGCTTTTAGCGGGAGATTCCGCAACAGAACTAGGGAAAAAAAGAGGCTTCAAATTCACTGATCTAAAAACTGAGGATAGGATCGATGAATTGGAAAAGATGCGTAAAAAGCTGGAGGACGAGGAGAAGTTAGAAGATTACAAGAAATTCTACGATGAGATGCAGGGAGGGACGGTTGGCTGCGTAGCATACGAGGAAGATGAGGCAGCCGCAGCAGTCTCGACAGGCGGAACCAGTTACTCTGTAAGGGGAAGAGTTGGAGATAGTCCTCTCATAGGAAGCGGTTTCTATGTCGGAGAAAACGGAGCAGTGGTGGCGACAGGTAAAGGCGAAGAGATAACCAAGAGATTATCCTCGAAAAGCTGTCATGATATGATCGGAAAGCACGGTCTTGAAAAAGGGTGTGAGAAGATTGTAGAGGCCTTCCCTGATGAACATACATTAGGGTTGATAGCCGTCAATCAAGATGGATGCTTTTCAGCCGCTAACAGAGAGATGGCCCGTGCTTCCCTAGAAGAATGAAATATTCAACTTAAATAATTAGGTTTAAATGTAAGAAGTGATTAGGACTTACTGCAGCAAAAGGTACTTCAGAAGCGGGATAATGTGAAGGACTTCTATAGACTTCTCGAGGAATACCTCGAGTATGAAGGATACGAGATAGTTGAGAGCGAGAAAGGTAAAACTATCGTAGATTCTGGAGAAGAAAAGTTAGCTATCATCATCGCTGGTCCTGTGGTTCACGAGGATGATCTTTTAAAATTGGAAGAAGCTTCTGAAAGGAGTATATTGGTTACTACAGAAGAACTGCCAGCTGAGACAAGAGAATCGATTTCTGAGGAAACTATAGTCTGGGACCGAAACGTCCTGGTAGAAAAACTTGGAGAGATGGTCTTGGAAAAATCTACTTTAGAAGGTATAGAGGAAGGCGAGGAAGGTATTAAAGGACCAGAAAAAAAATTTGATTTTGAGATAGAGCACGATACTAAAGAAGGTATCTTGGAACCTGTAATCGATTTCGAAGAGGTATCTGAACTAGGAGAGAATCTGGTTGGAGGCTTCAAATACAGATTGGAAGTGGTCCCTCATTACGTTTTCGAGTACAAGATAGAGAATGAGAAAGAAGTGGAAGGAAAGGTTTATCTCAATGCGGTTTCGGGCGAGATCAACTTTTGGGAGAGACCTTTCAAGATAATCTCTGAACTCAAGAGATCCCATGTTAAACTGGAACCAAATATACCAGAGGAGAACAGCCAAGAAATGACTTTGAAATCTCTGCAGGATAAATATACTGAGAAAAAAGAAAAGAGATGGGAAGAGAACGGAGCGACGATTGTTGAAAAAAGCCAGGAGGGTCCATCCGAAGATGATATAAAACTGGAATATAAAGGGATGGTATACGTTCCGATGTGGGCTGTAGAGGGCATGGATGGGATAGTCGTGATAAATGCTGCGAGAGGGAAAATAGAGAGAGAATTTTAAGAAAGAATTTTCAATTTACGGGTTTGATGGAGTCATTATCTACTCTATCGGATGAAATGTTTTCCTACATCCAAAAGAGAACGTAAGCAGCGATTGCAAGTAGAACAGGTATCACCATGGCAGGTATCCAATGTTTGAGTTCTCTCTCTTCTTCAAGGCTTTCTTCTTCCATCGAAAGTAGTTCATCTAGAGTAGTAGGTCCTTTCTGCTCCTTTTCAGGTTTCTTTTTAACGACCTTTTTTTTCTTAACCTTTTTAGTTTTATCTGGTTCTTCTCTTTCTTCCGCTTCGGGTTCAGGCTTTGTTTTTTCTTCCTCTATCTTTTCTTCTTCCCTCTCCTCTTCCATCGTATCTCGGAAGATGTCTTCTTCTTTGATGATTTCTTGATCTTCAGTTTCCGATAAAGTTTCATCTTCTCTTTCGATCTCTAAATCTTCAAATAGGGAATCTAGAGCGTCGATCAATCTATTGGCAACAGTTTCTTCTATACCAGCTTCCTTCTGAATTTTTACAGAACCGGCCTTGTATATGTCTTCTAAGGTCCTAAAGCCGCTGCTGTAGATCTTTTCCCCTGCTCTAGGTCCGATACCCATCATGTATCGGCTGAACTCTTCTATGTTCTCTTCTAGCAGTTCTGACGGGTCCACGTCTTGATATATTTCTTCTTCTTCAAGGTATTCTAAGATTTTTTCAGCCCTGTCCTCACACTCTTCATAATTACCATATCTCATGTAATCCCAAGCCAAGTCCAGTTCTTCCCTGTAGGTAGATAGATTTATCACGTTTTCTTCTTCTAACTTGTTTTCTATATCGGAGAGTTTATCAGAAAGCTCTTGAGCTTCTGCGACTTCTTCTTCTACTGATCCGATGAGTTCCTCAGCCTTTCTAAAATTTTCTTCAGACAGTTCAGAATCTATTTTTTCTAGAGTCTGCTCGATCTGCCATTTCATCCCCTGAAAATGGTCTTCCTTGAAATATTCTATCTCTTTCTCAATCGGTTCGAGTTCTTTCTTCAATTCTGAACTACATTCTGGACAGATATCTTCTCCTACGAACTTTTGCCCACATCTATCACATTCTTTTGTGATATCTTCGAGACTATTCAAGATCTTTTCTGCCTTGCTGCCCCCTATACCTTTCACTTCTGTCAACTGCTCTTCTGAAACATCGGTGAACTGTTCTATCGATTCAATGTCTAGAGTTTCACGTATCCTTTCCGCAAGTTTAGGGCCGATACCCTTGATATCGCTGATCTCTGTTTCTTCTTCTGTCATGGTGGCGTTAGTTTAATCTATGTATTGTGTAAATATAATTTTGGGTTGTAGTTAGTTATAGTGGAACTCGTAACTATTTGAAATAAATTACGAGGTCCACTGCTAGTCAAAAACGCAAAAAGTTGTGTTTTCGATTATAAAAAGGAAAAAGGATTTAGGTTTGCCTATTCCCGAAGTTCGTCGTCCACTACCATCACGTTGTTTATGTAAAGTCCTCCGAAATCTATATCTGAGTCAGGATCGTCAGGATCAACTTCAAAGTTTTCAATGTTATTATTGGTCACCACTCGGAAACGGAGCATTATTATGTTGCCGGAATAATCCGAGAGGTCTATGTTCAATCTCGTCATGTTTTCTGCAGTAGTCCAGTGGTTAGTACTTTCATTTCCAGAGATACCGGTCGCTGCCCTAAGTCCAAGATTGATAGAAGACCATGTTCTTCCTTCGTCTTGACTCACTTCTACCCGGAATCCATCAGGTGGCATCACATCTTCCTCGTTTATATTGAATTTGAATTCACCACTGAAGGTCGCAGATTGAGCGTGTCGCAGATCAATAGGATCTGTGATCAAGCTGTTGTCGATACCTCCTTTAAATCTATCTTCACCATACATACCGTTCCACCATGCAGTGGTTCCCTCACCGTCCATGTCTTTGGTTTCCTTCAACTGCCACATGTCATGCATATCACCTTCTATATCATCATCCCACCAATCTCCACTTCGTGTTACATCGACTCTCACATCGTCTATCCACCATCCTCCGGGGACGTTGCTGCCACCGAACTGTTGGTAGTAGAATCTCAAACGGACACTGTCGAGATGTTCTTCTGGTATCTCATAATCG
>CAYXPD010000083.1:0-5386 GCA_964466995.1 uncultured Thermoplasmata archaeon
ATGAAACTTTCCATGGAGAAATTTTTCGAGCTAGAGTTAGAAGAGGTATTCACTTTTTACTAGGGATGGACAAATGATTTTCATTTTAATTAATTTCTATGGAATAATATATATATGTGACACCAAATTAAAAAAAAAAAATAAATAACAGAAAGTCTTTATAAGTAAAGAGGGACAAGATGTCTTTGTCCGAGGAAGGCAAGGCCAGACTGATGGTGGTTGCGATCGTGGCGATGCTGGCGGTGACGATTACGTTATTACAGAAGAGTCCTAAAGACTTGTAATAGTGAAAGCAGTTGATATGAAGAGAGAGAACATAATTTTCATCGGGGAAGCTAAGTGGACTCGGTTAAATAGAATAAGTTCTGCATTGTCAGATCGTTTTGAAAAACTCTCAGACAAGAAGCCATTCTTTTATATCTCTTCAAACCTTTTCTACCCTGATCTTACCAGCATCTTTCGCTTCTTTCAGTTTTTCAGCATCTTTAACTTTTCCCACCACGTTCACATCACTAGCCGCCACTGGCTTCTCTCCGGTAGAAGCAGGCGTAGGGCCGAAAAAGATCGCCAAGGCTTCACCACTGGGCCAGTATCCTATAGTTCCGACTTCGACTTCTTGTCTAGCGGTCTCGTCCAACCCCATCTCAAGACCTATCGAAAAATAGAACTCGTCGCCCCATGTCTGAAAATCGGATTCTAGAGGTAATGATTCCCTTATCTTTTCCGCGCATTCGGTTTCTTTCAATTCCCCTTCAAGTTCTATGTCCCCTGCTGAGATTTTTATCTTTGCGGACATATTACCAAAGAACAATACTTCATAGATTATCAGTCTTTCGATGAGCTTCTTGCGATCGGATGGAAATTTTTAAATAAGCTTATTGCCGTCACCTTCTAATTGATGACCTCACCAAGGTTGGATTGGACAATATTTATAGATAGAGGAAGAGATCGTTTTTTCTTTTTTAAACCCTTTCGATCAAATTCTGAAGAAACAATATACAAAATTTGAAGGTAATCAACATGAAAGAGATTAAGAAGGATGTTTTGGTAATTGGAGGAGGTATCTCAGGAGTACAGTCCGCTCTAGATCTCGCGGAAAAGGGCTATGAAGTCGTGATCGTTGATAGAAAACCGAGCATCGGAGGGAACATGGTGAAACTCGACAAAACATTCCCCACCGATGACTGTTCTATCTGCATCTCAGCACCAAAGATGGTGGAAACCAGCAGGCACGAAAATATCGAATTACTGACATATTCAGAAGTCAAAGACATGAGCGGTAGTGCGGGAAGTTTTTCAGTGGATATATGGAGAAGGACGAAATACGTAGATCCGGATGAATGCACCGGTTGTGGAGACTGCGCCGATGCCTGCCCAGTAGAAGTGCCTAACGAGTTTGATGAAGAGCTCTCAACCAGGAAGGCTATCTATGTAGAGTATCCTCAATCTGTACCGCTCTCATATACCATCGATTATGAAAACTGCGTAGGCTGTGGGGCTTGCGAACGGGTGTGCGATGCAGAGGCTATCAAATTTCTAGAAAGATCAGAGCAGATCAAACTTGATGTTGGTAGTATCATCCTCGCTACGGGTTTTGAGATGATGGAGCCGGACGAATGGCGGGAAGAATATGGATATGATCAGTATGATAACGTTGTGACCGCTCTAGAATATGAAAGATTGTTGTCATCCTCAGGCCCGACGGAGGGGCAGGTTTTGAAACCATCCGACGGTGAAGAGCCAGAAGAAGTTGCTTGGATACAATGTGTAGGTTCAAGATGTAAGCAGAAAGGCATGCCTTACTGTTCTAGAGTGTGCTGTATGTATGCGACTAAAGAAGCATCTATCACGATCGGAGATAACCCAGATCTAGATGCCTCCGTACATTACATGGATCTGAGGGCTTATGGTAAAGATTTTCAGCAGTATTACGATAAGGCTAGAGAGAAGGGGGTCAATTACAAAAGAGGAAGGCCTTCTAGAGTGTACAAGACCGAAGATGGGAAACTAGCGATAGAGTATGAAGATACGGAAAAGGGTGAGGTAAAGACCAATAAAGTGGATATGGTCGTTCTTTCTTCTGCTATTGTTCCCTCTGAAGGGAATGAAAAATTAGCAGAAATACTCGGGATCGAAGTAGACGAACACGGTTTCTTCGAATCTAAAGATGTCTTGACCGCGCCCATGGAATCTACAAGAAAGGGTATCTATCTTGCGGGTTGCTCTCAATCTCCTAAAGACATCCCAGATAGCGTTGCTCAGGCAAGTGGAGCGGCGGCTAGAGCTCTAGAGTCCATCAAGGATAGAGAAAGGAAAGGTAAGCCGGAAAAACCTGAAGAAAGAGATGTCACCGAAGAAGAGCCAAGGATCGGTGTTTTTGTATGCCACTGTGGTAAGAACATAGCCAATTATCTTGATATAGATAGTGTTTTGGAAAGTTTAGAGGATATACCCGAAGTGAAATACATTTCGGATCCTACCTTTGCCTGTTCTGAAGACGCTCAGGCAGAATTGAAAGAAGCTGTTGAAGAACACGATTTGAATAGGTTCGTTATTTCAGCTTGTTCCCCTAGGACTCACGCCGAGCTTTTTGAAGACACTTTAGAAGAGATAGGACTAAACCGGTATCTACTCGAGATGGCAAATATCAGAAATCAATGCAGTTGGGTACACAGTGAAGAGCCGGAGAAAGCGACGGAGAAGGCTAAACGCCTCACAAAGATGGCTGTCTCCAAGGCTAAACGTTTAGCCGCGCTCAAAGAACATGAGATAGAGGTAGGTGATAAAACAGTAATCATTGGTGGAGGTCCAGCCGGGATGAAAACCGCTCTCAGCATGGCTGAAGCAGGTCAAGAAGTGACTCTGATTGAGAGGGATGAAAAATTAGGAGGGAAATTGAATAGATTAAACACTCTTTTCCCCTCAGATATAGATGCTGGTGAGCTGGCAAAAAAGATGGCTCATCAAATAGAAGAGCAGGAGAATATAACTGTAAAAACATCTACAGAAGTGGAAGATATAGAAGGTTATATAGGGAATTACGAGGTCAATTTGGATGATGGTGATCTTGTAGAGAGCGACACGATCGTTCTGACCACTGGTTTTCAGGAGATCGATCCGGAAGGTTTCTACGGCTATGAAGAAGATGATAGAGTTATGACTCAACTCGGATTGGATGAAGCTCTCGCTGAGGATTCATTAGAAGATCCTGAGAACGTGGTATTCATCAACTGTGTCGGTGCTATGGAAGAGGAAAGGCCTTGGTGCTGCAGAGTAGGCTGTGGAAACTCACTGAAAAATGCTAAAGCTATAAAAGAAAAATATCCGGATTCTAACGTTTACATACTTTATAAGGATATGAGGGTATTCGGTAAAAACGAGGAGGAGTATTATGCGGATGTGCAGGAACAAGACGGAGTTATTTTCCTTAGATATTCAACAGAAGACAAACCAGAGATTTCTGATGAAGGAGACAAGATAAAAGTAAAAGTCCACGATAATCTTTTAGATGATGATGTAGAGATAGATTCAGATTATCTCGTTCTAGCGATGCAGCTGGAAGGCGATCCAAGTACTTCTAAATTACAGAAGATGCTGAAACTCTCTTCCGATCCTTCAGGATTCTTCATGGAAGCACATGCAAAGCTACGCCCTCTAGAGTTCCCGTCAGAAGGTGTTTATTTGGCCGGTGGAGCTCACTATCCAAAAAATATATCTGATACACTCTCTCAGGCAGACGGAGCAGCTTCCAAAGCTGGAGTGCCTATGATGAAAGGCTACACCAAGAGTGAAGGCATCATCGCCGAGATCGATGACGATAGATGCAGTGGCTGTAAGATGTGCATTTCCGTTTGTCCTTATGGCGCTATCGACTTCAATGAAGAAGATGAAATAGCCGAGATAACCGATGTTTTGTGCAAAGGCTGTGGTTCTTGTGCTAGCGTCTGTCCTACAGCTGCCATAACTCAAAAAGGCTTCGAGGATGATCAACTTTCCGCTATGATAAAGTCTGCTTTGATGGATGAGGTGATCTGATGAATTCTGAAGAGTTCGATCCCAAGATCATCGCCTTTCTCTGTAACTGGTGCAGTTATGCTGGAGCGGATTTAGCAGGCGTGAGTAGAGAGCAGTATCCTCCCAATGCTTTGAATATCAAAGTGATGTGTTCCTCTAGAGTTTCCCCAGAACATGTATTCGAGTCCTTTCACGAAGGAGCGGACGGTGTTTTGATCGCGGGATGTCACCCCGGCGATTGTCACTATATAGATGGAAATTACAAGACCATGAGGAAAGCGGATTTGATGAAAGAGATGATGGAAGATTTCGGTATAAATCCACAAAGATTGAGGCTGGAGTGGGTTTCATCGGCAGAAGGAGGAAAATTTGCCAAAATAATGGAAGAGCTCACAGATGAGATAAAGGAACTAGGGCCATTGGACCTAAATGGTTCTTCACTAGGAGGCGAAGACGATGAGTGAAAAGAAGAAAATCGGTTTTTACTGGTGTGGGGCCTGTGGAGGTTGTCAAGTGAGCGTTTTAGATATAGATGAGATGTTGCTGGATGTCGTAGATCAGGCTGAAATAGTATTTTGGCCCGTGGCTATGGATATTAAATACGATGATGTGGATGAATTCGAAGACGACGAGATAGACATAATGTTCATCAATGGATCTATCCGTCTTGAAGAGAACAAGGAGATGGCGGAGATATTGAGAGAAAAGGCCAAAGAAGTGGTTGCGTACGGTTCTTGTTCCGTGAACGGAGGGCTTTTTGGCCTCGGGAATTTGAGCAGTAAAGGGGAACTTTTGGAGAGAGCTTCTACTACGAAGACGACGGACGAAGGTGAATTACCCCAGCGAGTCAGTAAAGTAGAAGAAGGCGAACTCGAACTTCCTGAATTGCTTGAGCACATAGTCCCTCTCGAGGAGATAATAGATGTGGATTATTATCTTCCTGGTTGCCCTCCTCTACCGAATCAGTTGGAGGAGGCCTTTCCCGCTCTTTTGGACGATGAAACGGAAGTGGGAAAGTACGACTTGATTTCGGATAAGAGCGTATGCGATGTATGTCCGATGGATCGTGAAGAGAAAAAGATCGACGGATTGAAACCGATACAGGAGGTAGAGATAGATCCTGAAGAATGTATTCTAGACCAAGGTGTTCTTTGCATGGGACCCGCTACAGCCGGCATGTGCGATGCACCTTGTACTGAAGTAGCTCATCCCTGTGTTGGATGCAACGGACCGGTCAAAGGTGTGAAGGATCAAGGCAGTAGGATGTCTTCCGCTCTTGCCTCGGTTATAGGCATCGAGGGTGAGGAGAAAAAGACAGAAGAAGAGGTCATAGAGACCATGAAAAGTGTTAGAGATCCAACAGGTTCTTTTT
>CAYXPD010000084.1:0-4887 GCA_964466995.1 uncultured Thermoplasmata archaeon
TATTTGTATATTGAGAATTCACAGGAACACCTCCTGCAACATTGTGTGTGTTTTCAATGCAAAGCAGTGATGTTTCAGGATGATGTATATTTTCTTCTCTTACAGCTTCCTCGATTTTTGATTGGTCTATGTATCCCTCGCTGTCATCTAAAGTTCTAGATGATAATCCAGCGAGTGAAGCATAACCACCCACCTCATATCTATAGATATGGCAATCTCTACCAAAAATTATCTCATCTCCTGGTTCAGTGTGAGTCAATAAAGATGTAATATTACCTTGAGTACCAGAAGTCACGAACAGACCTGCCTCTTTGCCCAGTAAATCCGCTGCTAGGTCCTCGAGTTCCTTCACCGTAGGATCTTCGCCAAGAACATCGTCTCCCACTTTCGCTTCTTTCATCGCCTCTCTCATTTCATCAGTCGGTCTAGTTATCGTATCGCTCCTAAGGTCGATTACATCGGATTCCATGATCAAAAATATAGAGAATATATTTAGACGTTTGGTACACAGTATTAACTGTGGTAACATTTCACGGCTGGAAATGTCATCACTACTTATAACCGATTATTTTAGATCATCGATCAATTCGTCCACATCCATCGCCGGGAAAGTCATCGTATCTATAGAACCCCTAGACGCTATCTCCATAACTATTTTAGTTATCACACTTTTTGAAGGAGCTTCTACCACTGTTATAAAGTCGTATTTACCTAAGAGAAAATACTGTTCGATGATGGTGGCTCCTTTTTTTTCCATCTCATCGTTAACTTCTTCAATCCTTTCTGGATGATCCAAAATAGTTTTTCTACCTTCGTCGGTAAGATTTGATAATATTACGTATTTAGGCATATTTCTACCTCCATCTTATAGATGCGGGGGAGATTATATAAAGGTTTTTAACCCTTAAAAGTAGGATGGTAAATCATGAATTTGAATATAGAAAATAATTCGGCTCTAGTTCTGGCTTCATCAAGCGGACTTGGAAGGGGCTCTGCTAAGGCTCTAGCAAAAGAAGGTGTGAACGTCACGATAAACGGTAGGGATGAGAAAAAGTTGAAAAAGGCAGTAAAAGAGCTTAACAGTGATGTGAGTGGAGAAGTAAGAGGCATTCCTGGAGATATATCTAAAAAAACCGACATAAAGAAATTAGTTAAACAAACAGTCAAAAAGCAAGATGGATTGGATCATCTCGTAACTTGTGCTGGAGGTCCTCCTAGCAAAGCTTTCATGGATACAGACGATCAGGATTGGTACGAAAATTTCGATCTGCTAGTCATGAGCGTGGTTAGAAGTGTTAGAGAATCGGTAGCGTATCTTAAAAAAGGGGAAGGGACGATAGTTAATATAACTTCTATGAGTGTCAAAGAAGCCATTCCAAACCTGGTTCTATCTAACTCGGTAAGGATGAGTGTTATAGGCCTGATGAAAACCCTTTCAAAGGAACTAGGTCCTGAGATAAGAGCAAATTCTGTTCTACCCGGCCCTCATAAGACTAGTAGGATAAAAGAGTTGATAGAAGAGGAACTAGAGAGAGGAAATATTGACTCCTATGATGAAGGATTGGAAAGATGGACCGAAAATATCCCTCTAAACAGGCTAGGAAAACCAATTGAACTTGGAGAACTAGTTGCCTTTCTGTCTTCTCCCAAATCTAATTTCATAAATGGAGCAGCGATACCTATAGACGGAGGAGGAAGTAGTTCAAATCTATGAATTTTCGTCATCCCACCAGCTTTCGAACTCCTCTTGATCTACGTCTTCGTAATCTATATCGTAGATATCTTCATCTGGAGGAATCTCCTCTTCTTCCCAATTGTAGAAAGATATGATAAACGCGATTAACCCCAGTAATAATATGCCCCCTCCAGCTAGAGCCATAGGCCAAAACCATCGAGTTACTATATCTTCTTGTTCTCTAAGGATTATATCTCCGATTTCCTTCTCTTCGCTTTGGTTAACCTGAATTTCTATCTCTTTATCTTGATAGCCATCCTTTGATATCTCCAATGTTACGTTTCCTGAGGGTACTTCTATCTGGAATTTACCAGAGGAGTCTGTGAAAGCTTGATTCTCCTCGTCAAAGTAAATCCTTACATTCTCTAGTGGTTCTCCTTCTTCATTTATTATCCGGCCTCCGACCATACCTGTATCAGAAATAGTTGTAAAACTCCAAGTGTACGGAGATTCCAACCAGTTTGAAGCTTTATCACTCCCATTGACACTAATATGATATGTAGTTTCATAACTGAGATTTTCATAAGGCTCGAAATAGAATTCTGTTTCTTCGCCATATAAGTCCCCTTTTATATCTTCTCCATCCTCATCTTCAATTGAGATGCTGACAGAATCCTTTTTCATCTCTTCTGAAAAGGTTAGAAGTATTGTAGCATTGATAGGAACCTCATCATCTTTTTCAAAAAGCCTGTCATCAACCAAGTAGTAGTGTTGTACTTCGGGACTGGTTGTATCTGGTTGGGCTCTTTGGACTTCGCTCATAACGCTATCGTACTTTTCATTTGACGCTACTAGACCGTAAAAATATGTTTTGTCTTCTGAGACATTTTCATCTCGAAATACTTGCGAGGTTAAATTCAATCTCTCATAAAATGTAAGGTTGTCTTCTTCTTCACCTCGGTAAAGATGTATCTCTTCTACAGGATATCTTATCGAGTAAAGAGGGCTATCCCACGTTATGTTTACGTACTCGGCCCTTACCGGTTGAGCTTTGACGTTGATAGGAGGTCCGACAGGGGAGATAAGCGGATTATTGTCACTATTATTGACTTCTATTTCGTAGGGTGTATCCCAAATACCTATGTTTTCGGATTCGTTGGCGTCTTCATATCGATTCTCATAATCAGACCAATAGTTTCCTCCAACTTCTCTATCATCCCATTCGTTATCTCCCTCATCATGGGCTTGAATATTGTTTTCAAAGAAAATATTGTGATGTATCAAGTTGTTATTAGACTCTAAAATCCGAATCCCCCAATTGTTATTTGAGATATTGTTATTCGTAATGGTGTTGTTGTTCGCCCCGTTTTGCAAATATATGCCTCTTTCGTTCTCGGATATACTAGAGTTCTCGATGATTATATCTTCACTAGATTCGATCTCTACTCCATAGGTGGAGTTTTTTACAACACTATTTTCAAATGTGAAATTAGAAACATTATTTATTTTCATACACGCCTCAGAAGAATTGTATATTTTAGAATTTTTAATAACAAAATGAAGTTCCGTATTTTCAAGATATACGCTGTAATTATCACCGGTACCGTCTATGGTATAATTATACAATACATAGGGATTCTCCTCGGTTCCATCACCAGGAAGTTCTTTATCCTCGACAAAATCTTCTAATCCTTCGTCACTTTCTATGGTGACATTTCCTAATAAACCGCCTTCTGAACCTGAGTTCTCGATGTATGGGCTACCTGAAAGCCCAATACCTAACATTGGGAAACAAAAGACGGAAAGCGAGATTAACAAGATTATTAGGATTGAAAGTTCCTTCTCCATCACAGTTTCTCAGAATAATATTGTTTAAAACCATACTTGTACTTTACTATTCAAACTCAGAACTCTACCGAAAGATTAAAAATTAACAATCAAGATTGAAGTAAATGTTAACTCAAGGTGATCTAAATTGAAAAGTATGAACTCAGGGAGAAAATTATCGAATTTTATACTTTCTGATATCAAAAGAAAGAGTAGGATAAGTATCTCTATTCTCTTGGTCTTTGGATCCATCCTTGCAGCGATGTCTATCCTTTTAAATCCCAACTTCTCTCAATTTACCATAGGTCTTGGTGTATCCCTTGCTTTTGGACCTCTGATAGGTTTTTACGCGGGAAATGAGATAGGATGGCCTCTAGGATTTTGGATAGGACTTATTGGAGGGCTTACAGTCGCACCATTAGTGGCTCTACTTATTGGAGATAGTGTAGCTGCCTACTACGCCTCTTTCTTAGGCCCGGTTTCAGGAGCCATAATTGGTAGATGGACTGAATTAGATGATAAAAGAAAATTAAAGGAAGATATGGATAGAATCAGTAAATAAAAATTATTATAGGGTTCCTCTATTCTCTATTCAATAGGTCAAAAAAATGCAGTTTAAAAAAAGATTCGGAGAAAATATATCAAACCAAAAACCCCCATCTACATTAGTCCTAGGGATCGGTGGTGCTGGTCGAAATATTGTAGAAGAAATTGGGGATATGCCTTCTTCTAACGTCGAAATCTATGAAGTCGGAACTTCTTCTAGACCTCCTAAACTATCTTTCCTATCAATCTCGAAAGAAGACTTGAAAAAAGCTTACGATTCAGAAGTCGAGATCAAGGAGAGACCTCTCACTCCGTCAGAGGAAAAACTAAAAAACAAGATGAAGGGGTTCGAAATGGTTTACCTGATCGCTGGTCTAGGAGGAAAGACCGGTAGCTGGACCATCCCAGTTTGTGCACAGCTCGGTAAGATTCATTCTTCTTTCACCATGGGATTATTAACAAAACCATTTGAAAGTGAAAGCGAGAATAGAAGAAAACTATCAGAAAACTCCCAGACCAAAGCTGATAGATACTTAGACGGGTGTGCCGTCTTTCCAAACAATAAATTACTCGAAACTCATCCGAATCTACCGATAAGTAAAGCTTTTTCTGTGATGAATAAAATAATTCGGTTTCCTATCGTGGATTTTAACGCAGTGATAACCAAAAGTGATATTTCAATCATGAGGGACTTCTGTAAAGACGTCGATGAGTTCAAAATAGGAGCGGGATATGGGAAGGGAAGGAAAAAAGGTGTAAGAGCCGCTAAGGAGGCACTAAAATCTCCTTGGTTCGAAAAGTTAGAGGGTTTTGATAAAGTTCTAACTGTGAGTACGGCT
>CAYXPD010000084.1:4897-5380 GCA_964466995.1 uncultured Thermoplasmata archaeon
AGATGCTCTAGAAGAAATCCAGCGAACTTGGCCCAAAGCTGATATACTCTGGGGTGTCAAAAAAGACCCTAAAATCAAAGAGAGGATAAGAGTAACTATATTAGCTGGAAGAGAAGATAATCAAAAAGCGGGAGAGTAAAAATAACGGATTTTTTATCCAAAAACAGTACCGATTCCCTCTGCCGCAGCTTCTCCTTCTACTTTTATCGGCTCTCTCACTTCTTCTCTATTTTCAGCTGGTTCTATACCTTCTTCTTTAAATAACTCAATGGCCTTTTCAATGGCTTCTTCACGTCCTTCTACCATAACGTAGGATACGCCCTCTTTGAATCCTAGGCTGGAGCCATCCCTTACGTTGGTATTCTGTTTGCTGATAAGATCATCAGATAATATATCGTCGATCACATCCTTTTTTTCCGCTTCAACTTCTAGCACTTCGTACATGGTTCTCAGGTATCCAACTCTTTTTCTAGGATAAAAATA
>CAYXPD010000085.1:0-5346 GCA_964466995.1 uncultured Thermoplasmata archaeon
AGCGAGACCCGGACCTGTTTGCTATGGTAGAGGAGGAAAAGAACCGACGGTCACCGATGCCCTATTGCTGATGGGCTACATAGATCCAGATTATTTCCTCGGCGGCGAGATGGAACTCGATTACGATGCAGCAAAAAAATCTATAAAAAAATTATCTGAACAACTAGGTATGAGTTATGAGGAAACTTTGAGAGGGATCTTCAGAGTTGCAAATTCCAAGATGTCTAGAACGATGAAAAAGATCACAGTCGAGAGAGGTGTAGATCCTGAAGAATTTGCGATACTCGCGTTTGGAGGTGCTGGACCGCTCCACGCCTCTTCTATTGCTGAAGAGCTCGGTATGGAGAGAGTTCTCATTCCTCCTATGGCAGGTGTTTTTTCTGCTTTGGGAATGGTCACCGGGAATGTAGTTCATGATTACAGTAGAACATTATTGGTACCTTTAAAAGATGAGAAGAAGATAAAAGAAACTATCAACGAGATGAAAGAAAATGTAGAAGAGGAAGGGGAAATGCGTATTCTTCTAGGTCTCCGGTATAAAGGCCAGAGCTATCATATAAATATCCCCTATCTAGGCTCAGAAGATGATATCTCGAAGAGATTCCACGAAGAACATGAGAAGAAATACGGATACGCCAATAAAGATGAAGCGATAGAGGTCGTCAGAGTTCATATAGAGATAGTAAAAGAAAGAGAGATAGAAGAACTTCCGTTTACTTCGACTCTTGGCGAACATCCAGAAGATCGAAAGTGTCTTTTTTCTGAAGGATGGAAAAACACTTCCATATCCCTGAGAAAATACCTTTCTGAAGGAGACGAAGGAGAAGGGCCAAGCGTGATAGAGGGAGTGAACTCGACCATCCTCGTTCCGCCAGATTGGAGATGGACCAATAGATCAACTGGTGTGATAGACCTTAAGGTGAAAAGATGAGAGAATTGAAGCCAACAGAACTTGAAGTGATGAAGCACGCCTTTACCGCGATCCCGGAACAGATGGGGGCTGCCCTTCAAAGAAGTGCTTACTCCCCGAACATAAAAGAGAGGAAGGATGAGTCCTGTGCACTCTTCACTCCAGAAGAAGAGATGATAGCACAAGCCGAGCATATCCCTGTACATCTTGGAGCTATGCCGAACGCTTTGAAAAGCGCTGTCTCTAACTGCGGACCTGGAAAGGGAGACCAGGTGATCCTGAATGATCCTTACTCCGGAGGTACGCATCTTCCAGATATAACAGTGATAAAACCCGTCTTCCTTCGTGATGATCTGCTAGGTTACGTGGTAAATCGAGCTCACCATTCAGATATCGGAGGGAAAACGCCGGGTTCTATGCCGGGAAACAGCGAAACTTTGGAAGAAGAAGGTATCGTTATATCTCCAAGATTATTGGTAGAAGAAAGAACGATAAACCAAGATGTCATCGAACTCCTCGGGAAATCTCGCTCCTCTAGGGAAAGGATAGGCGATATAAGAGCACAGATAGGAGCTAATGAAAAAGGAGCAGAAGAGTTCAGGAAGACGGTAAAAAGATTCGGTCTAGAAGAATATCGGATTTTCAAAGATCAAGTTATGAGATACTCGGAGAAAAGGACCCGGAAAATGATAGAGGAACTTCCTGATAAAAATGTGAATTCAGAAGATTTCATGGAATGGAAAAGAGACGTGAAATTGAAGGTGGAGGTAAAGATTGAAGGAGATGAGATGTATTTTGACTTTTCAGGTACAGATTCGCAGGTGAAAGGTAACATCAACGCTCCAAAACCTGTCACATTATCAGCCGTATATTATATCTTGAGATGTCTGTTACCGGCGGACGTCCCGGTTAACAACGGTTGTTACAGGCCTATAGATATTCATGTACCTGAAAGGAGCGTTTTGAACCCAGAACCGCCAGCCGCGGTCTCGGCCGGTAACGTAGAAACATCACAGAGAGTCGTAGAATTGATTCTAAGAGCTCTTTTCAAGATCATACCGGAAAGGATACCTGCAGAGAGTCAGGGAACCATGAACAACCTGATCATAGGAAATGAAGATTTCACCTATTACGAGACCATTGGTGGAGGAGCAGGAGCTACCTCGACAAGAAAGGGAGAGAATGGAGTGCACGTCCATATGACCAACACAAAAAATACACCTATAGAATCGATAGAAAATGATTATCCTCTGGAGGTCGAAGCTTACGAATTAAGAGAAGATTCAGGTGGGGATGGTAAAAATTCGGGAGGAGATGGGATAATAAGAGAGATCAAATTGATAGAAGATGCTGAAGTCTCTATACAATCAGAGAGAAGAAAAATCCCGCCTAAAGGGGTAAAGGGAGGAAAAGATGGCGAGGTAGGAAAAAATTTGAAGGTTTGTAAAGGAAAAACAGAAGATATCGGAGGTAAGATCACTATCGAACTCCGGGATGGAGAATCGATTAGGATCGAGACACCAGGTGGAGGGGGATGGGGAGAACCTTAGAAAAATTTAAGTTGGTTCAATCATTAAGGGGGGCTGTAAGGAGATAGATAGCATGGCAAAGAAGACTGATTATCTGATGGAAAAATACGAAGAAATGAAAGAAGAGGGACTGACATGGACAATAAGAAATCTCGAGGGGCCTTCGCAGCCTCACGTGACGGTAGACGGAAAAGAATGCATAATGTTGGCTTCTAACAATTATCTTGATCTAGCTAATCATCCTAGGCTGAGAGAGGCCGGTAAAAAGGCTATAGAGGAATACGGGGCCGGCGCTGGTTCTGACTGGTCTATCGCAGGCACTATGGACATCCACGAAGAACTCTGGGATAGGATAGCCGAGTTCAAAGAGAGTGAAGCGGGGATGACTTATCAGACCGGTTTTGCGGTCAATGCTGGTCTAGTTCCACAGTTGGCCGGAAAAGGAGACGTATTGATCTCTGACGAATTGAACCACGGCAGTATAATCGACGGGATCATGATCGCCCAAAGGATGTTCAAAGCCGACAAGATGATCTACAGCCATTCGGATATGGGAGAACTAGAAGAATGTCTGAAGAAGGCTGATGAAGAAGGATACAACAGAAAGATCGTCCTTACAGACGGCGTATTCAGTATGGACGGTGATGTAGCCAAGATGGACGAAATCCAAAAGCTCGCTGACGAATACGGTGCCCTCACTTACGTAGACGACGCTCACGGAGAAGGAGTCCTTGGAGGTGGTCACGGTATAGCGAAGGAATTCGATCTAGTAGACGATATAGATATACAGATGGGAACGTTCTCTAAAGCTTTCGGCGGCTTCGGTGGTATGTTGGCAGGAAATGAAGGGCTGATAAAGTACGCCTACAATACTTCTCGTTCCTGGCTTTTAAGTGCAGCTTTCCCACCTCATGTCGCAGCGATAAATATAGAAGCACTAGATGTGGTTGAAGAAGAAAACGATAGGGTCCAGAAACTGTGGGATCTTACAGAATACTTCAAGAGCGAGATGGAGAGTATGGGATTTGATACCGGTTTCAGCGAAACGCCGATCGTTCCAGCGATGGTCGGTGACAGCAAAAAATGTCAAAAGTTAGCCGATAGATTGTACGAAGAAGGAATCTTCGGACTCGCGATCGTATATCCGATGGTGCCAAAAGGCAAAGCGAGGATCAGAAATCAGATAAATGCTGGGTTGACCAAAGACGACCTAAACGAAGTACTGAGGATTTACGAAAAACTCGGAAAAGAACTCGACCTTATCTAGAACAAAAACCTTTTTCTATTTTTTGAGAAATCAGTGGAAGTGATATGAGGGCCCCGGGTTAGATCCTTTGCCAGGACCCCCAATCCTCCCTCCCTATTTTGGGCTGGTTGGGCCATATATAATGGATTGATTGCTTTAAGATATCCAATCATGTGTTTGTTGTGTGACCAGTCCTGTATATGATGTAAGCGATATATAAAAGATACTCAGATAAATTCCTTTATTTTAGGGTCTTTTAAATAAGGCACATCATTGAAGAGAGTCAAAAATATTCGTCTTTTTGTCAATCAAAATGCTTTTATCTCAATAGTCTCATTTCGCTCATGTTGTAAGAAAGGCCATACTCGAAAAAATACTCTAATGATAATATGAATTGGAAAGGTCATGTTGGATTGTCACTTTTGATATCTTCCTTACTGATGACACCATTCGGATTGAATGTTATAACCTTATCATTTATTATAATCACTGTTCTTTTCTCTTCACTACCTGATACCGATCTGATCAAGCTTTTACCGATAGACCATCGAGATCTGACTCACAATGTCACATTCGGGATAATTTTCGGCGCTATTCTAGGAGCGATGATCGGTTTTCTTGCAGCGATGTTCACCAGCAATATCCTAGGGATATTTATCGGGTTAGCGATATTCTTAGGAATCACTTTAGGAGTTTTCTCCCATCTACTCGGTGACATGATAGCTGGTTTAAGATACGACGGGACTCCATGGAAGATAAAACCTGTCAGACCTTTCTCCGATAAATCCGTCGGTTACGGGGTCTTCATGGCTACAGACGAGAAAGTCAATATTATTTTTCTAAAAGTAGGCGGTTTGGCTTTCCTTTTTTACATAACTTTTGGAATTTTTACTCGTTATTCGACCATTCTTTAAAATTTCGTTATGTTAATCGATGTCATTCAATCCCCATTCACTTATATCAGGGGAGAATATATTTTGCAATCCGTGGGGAAAAATAAAAATACGTAATCTGCAATATCTCCAATATGGTAATACAATACCTCGTGATAATAGTCTGGGGAGTGGGTCTATTACTGCCAGTCTTATTTCTCTTATATCTGAAATTTACAACTCCAGAGACCCCGACCACAACCAATAAGACATTGAAAGACCGAGAAGGTTACGTGATAAAGAGGATAAAACCAGGAAATATATCTGGCAAAGTGAAGATAAAAAACAGCAGTAAAGTCTGGAGCGCAACTTCTAATAGGGAAATAGGAAGGGGGAAAAAGGTAAAGGTAAATGAAGTCGAGGGGGTCCACTTAAAAGTAAGTGAGATGATAGAAGCAGATGAGGAACTGGTAGAATTAGATAGAGATCTCGATGAACACAAAGTCTGTCCAGGATGTGAGACAGTGATAACGGTATACGTGAAAGAATGTCCCGTTTGCGGGGAACCATTAGAAGAAGAATTTGAGGACAAAGGGTTCTTCAATTTTTTTAATGGCATAGTGAGTGCTATCCGGGGACGTTAGACGTTTGTTTACTCTTGATGTAGTCAATGCTCCGGATATCTTGATTTAAATGTTTGAATATTCTCTAGGGGAAAAATAAAAATATTTTAGCACGGTTGACCTATTTATGGCGGTTTGCGCTTTATTGATAATTATAGCCTTACTA
>CAYXPD010000086.1:0-4853 GCA_964466995.1 uncultured Thermoplasmata archaeon
TATCGAATTCTATACAGCAGATATCTGGCGCCGTAGACGAAGTATCTGATCAACTCCAGCAGTCGGCTGAAAGGGTGAAATCTGTCACGAAGATAGCCGACGAGAATTCAAATGAAGCTGAATCCGTGGCTGCTTCAGCGGAAGAACAGAACGCTTCGGTGGAAGAGCTCTCGGCTTCTGCACAGCAGCTTTCCGGACTTGCAGATAGTCTTAAGGGGATGGTGGACGAATACGATCTTTGATATCGTATCTTTTACAGAGAAGTATAGTGATAGAATAAACAAGCAATCTTGATTTGATAATACATCAGCATAGCTTTCCCCTCAAATCCACCTTCATTTTTATTCAAGAATAATATTATTTATAAATAAAAAACCCTCTTTCCTAACTCCAAAAGATATTTACCTAATCGATATCATAACCTAGATGGGTGGTAAAATAGCCGAAAAAATACTGCGCGTCGATATGGAGAACCTGGAGATTAAAACCGAAGAAGTTCCGAAAGAGTACGAGGAATTGGGAGGAAGAGGTCTCACCTCTAAAATAGTATCGGAGGAAGTCCCACCCAATGCTCATCCACTCGGACCGAACAATAAACTCGTGATCGCACCAGGGATTGTAACAGGTACTGGATCACCCAACTCCGGTAGATTATCGGCGGGAGGCAAGTCACCTCTCACAGGAGGAATAAAAGAATCTAATGCTGGTACTCCATTCGCAAGGACCATAGCGAGAAAAGGTATCAAAGCGATAATAGTTGAAGGTAAACCCGAGAAGGGGAAATATTATCTTCTAAAACTTGGAAAAGGAGAAGAAGAACTGATTGAAGCCGATAAGTGGGTAGGAAAAGGACTCTACGACGCCTACGAAGAACTGCATGAAGAATTTGAAGAAGATATCGAGATTGCAGGTGCAGGTATAGCTGCTGAACTGAACGCATCGAACGCCGGTATATCTTACACTGACCCGGAAGGTAGATCGACCAGATATTCGGGCAGAGGTGGCCTCGGAGCCGTGATGGCATCTAGAGGTCTAAAATTCATCGTCGCCGAAACACCGGATGAAAACAAAAAGGAGATCAAAGATAAAGAAACGTTCGATAAGGGTAGAAAGAAGTTGGCAAATGCTCTTATGGAACATGATATCACCAAAAAGGACGGTGCTCTGAATTCATACGGTACTTCAGTACTTGTCAACATAATAAACGAGAGTGGAGCGTTACCACAGCGAAATTTCTCTGATGGAAGCGATGATAGATCGGCAGAAGTCTCGGGTGAGAGGAAAGCAGAACTTATTGAAGAAAGAGGTGGAGTTAAACCACACAAATGCAGTCCAAGTTGTATAATCCAGTGTTCTGAGATATGGACTAAAGAAGGTGGTGAAGATCCTGTAGGAGTTCTAGAATACGAGTCCGTTTGGGCCTTGGGACCTAACTGCGGCATCTACGATCTAGACACGATAGGAGAATTGAACCGAGCCTGCAACGATCTTGGTTTGGACACTATAGAAGCCGGGAACACTATCGCTGTGGCGATGGAAGGTGGTCTTCTAGACTTTGGCGACGGAGAGAAGGCTTTAGAGCTGATGGATGAAGTTTACGAAAAAACTCCGCTAGGTAGGATACTTGCCAACGGTGCAGAATTCACCGGAGAGGCTTTTGGTGTCAATAGGATACCGACGATAAAAGGTCAAAGTATGCCTGCCTACGATCCTAGATCTATCAAAGGTATAGGAGTTACTTACGCAACTTCACCTATGGGTGCCGATCATACTGCCGGTTACGCGATAGCTCCTGAGATACTAGGAGTCGGTGGTGAAGAAGATCCGATGGACAACAAAAAGGCTGATCTTTCTAGATCCCTACAGCAGGCAACAGCGATGATCGATTCTGCAGGCTACTGTCTATTCATAGCATTCGCAACTATGGATATAGACGAGGGCATGGAAGGTATGATAGAGACGGTCAATGGAGTCTTGGGAACCGATTATTCCATTGATGAAGTCATGGAGATGGGAATGGATATTCTAAAGATGGAGAGGGAATTCAACGAGAAAGCAGGTTTCTCCAAAGAAGACGATAGGATGCCTGAGTTCATGGAGAAAGAGGAATTACCGCCGCACAACGTAGTGTTCGATGTCTCGGATGAAGAACTCGACAGGGTCTTCGAGAAAGAATAAAAAACCTTCTTCCATCTTTTTATCATCATGTCTATCAAGATCAAGTTGTTTGCGAACCTGGCTGAACGAGCTGGAGAAGACGAGGTCGAAGTTTCAGCCGAAGATGTTAAAGAAGCACTGGTCAAGCTGGAAAGTAGATATCCTTCTCTCGAAGAAAAGATTTTCAAAAGTAGAGAAAAGAAAGAACTTAGCGAGAGTATAACCGTAATAAAAGACGGTAGGAACATATCTTATCTCCAGGGACTAGAAACTCAATTAGAAGATGGAGATAAACTCTCAGTATTCCCTCCAGTGGGTGGAGGATAGATAAGAGTTGATTTGGAAATGACAATAAAAGTTGTGCTGTACGGCGAACTCAAAGAAAGAGCAGATGAGATAGATACAAAGACCAAAAGTATAGGAACTTCGCAATTAGATGCAGATGGAATAAACAAGATATCAGACATTCTGTCTCGGTTAAATATAAAGCAAGATGAAGTCAGCCACATATTCTTGAACAGAGATTATTCCGCTCTTGAAAGGGAAGTTCAAGACGGAGACCGCGTCGCTTTGTTTCCAAGAGATATGGCTCTTCTCTACAAATGGTACTTTTCCAAAAAGAAATGAGGATAAAATATGTTGATAATGGAGTTCGACGCTTCCTGTAGAAAGAATCCCGAAAACCTAGGTGGTTACGGCGTAGTGATAAAGAGAGACGGGAAGATAATCGATGAGCTTGTAGGAAAGCTGAATATGGACGACATCACCAGCAATAGAGCTGAGTATCTAGCTCTGATAATAGGTCTCAAATATCTGAAAAGTAACTATCCCGATGAACCTATCATATGCAGAGGGGATTCCAGACTCGTTATAAGACAGATGATCGGAGAGTCTAGCGTAGACACTGACAGTCTTTTCGATCTATGGAAGACGGCTTCAAAAGTCGCGGGAGAGATGAATGTCACTTTCGAATGTATAGATAGGGAGGAAAATAAGAGAGCGGACGAGTTAAGCAGAAGAAAAATAATGCCAAAGTAGAAAAGGTTTTTTAAAGCTCGTATATCGGTCCGTATTTCTCACTTAGATGCTCAATATGATATCCTGGATCTAGACCTTCGCCAGTCAATCTTTTGGTCATCTCTTCAGCCTTGTACTTCCTACCGTGCTCGTGTATATTCTCTTTCAACCAATTCCTCAATTCATCAAAGTTACCATCAGCTATCTGTTCTCTCAAACCATCCAGCTCTTGCTCTACAGTATCATAGATCTGTGCCGCGTATAGATTTCCTAGAGCGTAGGTAGGGAAGTAACCGAACTGTCCCGCTGACCAATGTATGTCCTGTAGAACTCCGTTAGCTGGATCTTCAGGAACTATATCTAGATATTCGTCCATCTTGTTCTCCCAGACCGTTTTAGTTTCTTCCGGCTCTATCTCATCTCTGAAAAGTCCTAGTTCGATGTCAAATCGGAGCGCGATATGAAGATTATAAGTTACCTCGTCAGCTTCCACTCTGATAAATGTGGGCTTTACCCTATTTATCCTTTTATAGAAGCCTTCCTTAGTATTCTCCTGGAGCGAAGAAAATTCATCACAAAGCTTAGGAAATATGTAATCGATAAATTCTTTACTCCTTCCAACGAAATTCTCCCATAATCTTGATTGCGATTCATGATATCCCATAGAGATCCTTCGTCCGAGAGGATGTCCGTACCAGTCCGAAGGTAAGCCCTGTTCGTACAAGGCATGTCCGGTCTCGTGGGTCAGACTGAAGAGAGATTTCAAGTTTTCCTCATTATATCTATTTGTAATCCTGACATCATCGTCCATCCCCATAGTGAAAGGATGTACAGCATCGTCTAACCGTCCGTGTTTGTAATCATATCCGAGTTCTTCCGCCAATGATTTACAGAACTGCTTCTGTTTCTCCACACTGAATGTTTTTCCTTCAAAAACGTCCTCTCCTGGCTCTAACTCTTTAGAAAATATCTCTGTTGCCATGGAACTCAAGTCCTTCTTCATAGGCTCAAAAATGCTTTCTATCTTGTCGGCGGTGAATCCAGGTTCATACTCATCGACGAAAGCATCGTAGGGTTCGTTCTCGTATCCTATATATTCCGCAACTTCTTTTTTCAGTTCAACATGTTTCTCTAGATGAGGTAAAAAAAGATCAAAATCCGAGTTTTCTCTAGCCTTTTCCCATGCAGATTGAGCTTTTGTGGATACCTTCGACATCTCTTTGATGAGTTCGTCTGGAACTTTATATTTCCTTTCGAAATCTCTAGTCATCTCTCTTACCGCGGCTTTCTGCACTTCGTCTAGTTCCGCTTGAACAGACTCTTTGTTCAACTCATCGATGATCTTCTTCGTCTTTTCAGATGTAAGTTTTTTGTGATATAATTGTGATAGTTCAGCTTTACTTTCAGACCGTCCTTCTACCGCTCCTTCGGGCATGTAAGTCCTTTCATCCCATGCTAAAAGATACAAAGATCTCTGGATGTTCCTAAGTTGTTGAGAAATGTCGAGTAAGTCTTCATAAGTGGACATGATTTAAGGATAAAAGTCTAGTTTAATAAAATTTGTTCCTTTGGCAGAATATTCAACAAAAAGCAAACAATCTTAAACCTCCGGTCGGATTACATACAATTGAACATGGGAAAAAATATCAAAATCTTTAGCGAAGACCCCATATCGATGG
>CAYXPD010000086.1:4863-5330 GCA_964466995.1 uncultured Thermoplasmata archaeon
TAACAGAAAATCTAAACCATCAGGAAGAAAAGAAACTTGTTTCAAAAGCCTTAGAAAAAAGTTTAGAATCGATAGGCTCTCTTCCTTCAGATAACAGCAAGGCTCTTGTCCTAAGAGAAATAACAGATATGTTCCTAGATTCTGGATTTCTTTATCTTGGTAAGAGACTTGGAGAGAAAACTCTTGATTCAGCTTCCGATATCAAGATCAAGCCTGAAAAAGCCAAAACCTTGTCTGGAATAGCTTCCACTTTTGCAGAATATGATTTTGATGAAGTAGCAGATAAGATTTTCAAAAAAGCTTTGAAAGAGGCTGAAAAGATTGAAGAAGAAAGAGAAAAGGTCGAAGTCTTTATCTATATAATCGAGGAACAGTTGGATAAGGATCTGAAGGGAAGAGCACAAGAGAACATCGACAAAGTTCTTTCTAAAGCGTTAAATTTGGCGGAAAGAGATCGCGGAATTATA
>CAYXPD010000087.1:0-5303 GCA_964466995.1 uncultured Thermoplasmata archaeon
GTTTCGAATAGTTCATCTGCTTTACAGGCTTCACACCTTTCTTCCTTTCCCTGCCAGACCTCATAACAATATTCCCCTTCAATTTCTTCACCATCCATACCTATGGCATCGGCCAAAGCTTCGTTGACCCAGATCAATTTACCTTCTGGGTCGGTCAAACAAACCATCTCATCCATTGAGTTCAGTATCTAAGATTTTTCTTTTTTTGACAGACGCAATTCTTTTTTGGTCCTATAATTTTTCACTTCCCTTCCGATGTTGGCCGCAAGAACTCCGAACTGATTTTTTGGAGGGCCACTCTTTTTGAGATATCGGTTAGCGCCTAGATTCAGCGCTTTCATCGCCACTTCTTCTTCCCCCTTACCAGTCATAATTATAAATGGAATGTCGTGTCCATCATCCCTCAACCTTTCTAAAAACTCTAACCCATCCATCTGAGGCATCCGATAATCTGAAACTATTATGTCATATCTATTCTTATCGAACATTTTAAGCGCTTTCTCAGCAGAAAGAGAGGTGTCTATATCGAATTTTTCATCCTTATTTTGAAGAAATATTTTGCCTTGCTCAAGAAAAGCTTTTTCGTCATCCACGAGTAGAACCTTCATAATAATGATGTTATATCTTATATACTGATATAGTCTTTTTGGTGGAATGCTAAAGAATCTTGTTGATTAGATTACTCTTGATTTAACAATAAAAGAAAAAAGTAGATTTAAACCCAAGTTATAAAATAGTAAAAGAGCAATACTCGGTATGTCAACATAAAAATAAAGAAGATAAATATACAAAATTGAGGTTCAAACTGAGTGATATTATGACAGAAAATAACAAGGCATATAAAATATTGATCGCAGAAGATGAGGATACAGTTCGGAAAGCAATGAAGAAAACCCTTCAGAGAGCCGAAGAATTCACAGCAGAAGTAGAAACTGCAATAGATGGTGACAAGGCATTAGAAAAAGTTAAGGAAAAAAATTATGACCTGGTATTATCAGACCATAATATGCCTGGCATCACCGTAGTTGAGTTACTGAAAAAAGTTAAAAAAATAACGCCAAACGCAGTAAGGATAATAATCACTGGCCATCAAGACCTTGATACAGCTAAAAGGGCGATCAATGAAGCTCAAGTCCATGAGTATATCGAGAAGCCTTGGGATAACGAAGATTTGAGATTTACGATTTATGAAAATTTAAGAAGAAAAGAGGAAAGAGAAGCAGAAGAGATGGGAGATGAAAAAAAAGCAGATAAAGCCTTAAGAACCTTAGAAGATTTTCAAGAAGACCTGACAAAATCTCCCAGTAATAAGATCGATAAAGAAATCCTAGTTTTTGAATTCAAGTCTGAGGAGGATTTCAACGATTTTTCACTTAAGTTGAGAAAGATGAAAAACGCCACTATAGAAGAAGTAGAAGCTTTTGAAAATAAGTATATTATCAAAGTTGGCTTGTATCCATCTACATATGAAAAAATCAGATAAACGAGTATTCTTCCGGCTTCAGCCCTCTAGATTATAGGATTTTTAAGCTCTCTTCAATTTCACATCAAAACGAGCTCCGCCCAACTCCGAATCTTTGACTTCAATACTACCGTCATATCCATCAATGATTTCCTTCACTAGATACATCCCGAGTCCGCTACCAGCATTTTCACCTTTCTTGAATCCTCTATCGAAGATCTTATCTTTTATGTCTTCAGGTATTCCTTTTCCGTTGTCTTCCACTTGGCAAAGAACCTCGTTTTCTTTATCTTCAATAGATATCTTTACCAGGCCCCCCTCAGAGTGTTTTATAGAATTATCTACTAAGTTTTCGAATAGTTCTTCTACAAAAGGACCGCCCTCAATCTCGCAGAAAGAGAAATCGGTTTCTATCTCCAACTCAAAATCTTCGACCCCCTCCTTTTTCTCTTCTATCATCTTTTCAATGACTTGAACAAGCTCGACTGGTTCTTTCTCGAGCTCTTCTACCTCTCTGAGCTTCCTGACCTTTTCGATCATCTTCTTTTCTTCTTTATTGGCTTCTACTGCCTTTTCGATCAGAGATTCTACTTCCTCGTCAAGATCATGTTCTTCAACTAGTTGGAGATAACCTTGAACGATGTTGCTCTTATTCTTTAAATCATGCCTGAGCATAGAATGAAGGAACTCTTCTGTTTCTCTAGCCTCGATCCTGTTCAAAGCTTCCTTTACGTGATCCATAAATAGTTCAGCCATAGTAAGATCATCTTCGTCGAAGTCATCCTCTTCGGAAGAAATCGCTTGAAATACTCCAAATTTTCCTATAGGCACCGTAATACCTGATTCGTAATCATCGTTTGTTGGAGAAGCTTCCTTTGATTCACTTAGGCTAGGATGTAAATAAGATTCGTTTTCCAAAAACGCTTTTCCGGCTACGCTATCTTGGATAAACAGGTAAGAAGATTCTTCTTCGGGATATTCTCCGGAAGCTTTTTTCGTAACTAAACGTTCTTTTTTTGGCGTATTTATTGCACACCAATCGAACTCCAAAATATCTTCAGCCACCTCGATAGCCTTCGTATATATTTCTTCTTTAGACTGACAAGTTTCCAAATCTGCACTTGCTTGATGCAGCTTTTCTAATTTTTCTTTACGTTCTTCGATTTGGCTTTCGGCTTTCTTCAAATCGGTGATATCTCTATATACTATTACATAATGAGATTCCTTTAAGTATTTGACTGGTCTTGCAGTCATGGCCACCTCTATCTTTTCACCATCTTTAGTTAATCTCACAGTTTCATGTTCAACATAATCACCCTCCTCACATTGTTCACCTAACCTATCGGCCTCATCAATTAGATCGGAGGGCACAATAAGATATTTGAGATTTTTACCTAGAATTTCATTTTCTTTATAGCCAAATAGATCTTCAAACTCTTCATTCACTCTGACGACTTCAAATTCATCGTTGACCTCAACTATTGCTTCTGGATTATCTTGAAAAATTGTTTCGTATCTTCTCTTTCTTTTCTTCAGTTCTTCTTGAGATCTGATACGTTCTATACTTTGAGTCATATGCGAGATCAAGGTTTCAGCCAAGTTAAGATCGGACTCATCAAAATATCCTTCACGATAAGATAAAGCTTGGAACACACCTTCGTCTTTTATAGGGATGTTGATAGCAGATTTGAAATTAGTATCCGACGGTTTAGCTTCGTCCCAATCTGACAAATCCCGAATAAGATATGATTTTTTGTTTTGATAGGTGAGTCCTCTGATTCCTTCATCTTTTGGATATATCTCGCCAATGCTAATATTCGGAGAATTTGTTGCTTTTACCACTAATTCACTATTTTCTTCCATCAGTATGGTGCAAGCTTCAAAATCTAAGATTTCTTTAGTAGAGTTGAGAACCTGTCGATAAACTTCACTCTCAGAATGGTATCCTCCAATTTCAGTCGACGCTTCGTATAACTTCTTTAGTTTCTCCTCCATCTCTTTCCTTTCTGTGATGTCATTGGCTTCAACTATCAAAGAGAGTATCTCTTCATCTTCATTTGTTACAGGTCTTATATGGAAGTCTACGAATATCTCTTTTCCCTCTTCGCTCACATGAGTGGCTTCAAACTGATCATATTTTCCTTCTCTCGTTTTTTCTACAGCTTCTTTTAAGCGGTTTTGGAGTTTTTCAGAATGCTCCCACCAAGGGGTATTCCAGAACTTTTTTCCTTTAACATCTGTTTGATCACCATCAATAAACTGAAGAGAAGTTTCGTTAGCAGATAAAAGTTTTCCGTCCTTGTCTAAAATACCTAAAAAAGTAGTAGGATCGTTGAAAATCGCTTTGAATCGACGAGAAGTCTTTTGTAATCTGTTTTTAGTTTTTTTATGTTCCTTTTCCTGTTTTATTGCCTCACCTAGCACCTGGTACTGTGATTTAGGATCTCCTCCTTTCCGGATGTATCTATCAGCTCCAAGATTCAAAGCCTTCATAGCTACTTCTTCACGGCCTTTGCCGGTGAAAATGATAAAAGGAATATCCATCTCTCTTTTTTCTCTGACCTCTTCTAAAAAATCAAGGCCATTCATCTCCGGCATCTGGTAATCTGAAACTATGATGTCTATCTCATTATAATCTAACAATTTTAGACCTTCAATCCCTGAGGAGGCAGTTATCACGTCTAGTCTCTTCTCCTTTTTCAAAAATATCTTTGCCTGGTCTAAGAGAGAGGTTTCATCATCTACGAGCAAGACATCTATCTCGTCTTTCATAAATACTCCCTTCCTTTCATATATTAATAAGGGCTATTATTACTTTAACCCCTATATATCGATGAGGTATTTTAGAGAGCCAAAAATCAACTTTTCTTCAGGTGCACATCGAACCTTGCCCCACCTAATTCCGAATCTTTCACTTCGATCTTACCTTCATATACTTCCAATAGCTTCTGGATTAGGAACAAACCGAGCCCAGTCCCTTTTTCTTTATCGGAGGTATAACCTTTCTTTAAGATCTTTTCTTTCTCATCATTAGGGATGCCTTTCCCGTCATCTTCGATGATACAGACGATTTCCTCACTATATTCTTTCGAGGATATCCTTATTTTTTTACCATCAGAATGTCTTATAGAATTTTCAATTAAATTGAAAAATACTTCTTTCAACAATGGACCTGCTTTAACTTTAAATCCTTCATCACTGTCCATCTCTACTTCTAATTCCATATCGATCATCTGATCTTTCAGGTTGTCGATCGCTTCATTCAAAACGGGTTTCACATCCATTTCTTCAATCTCTTCTTGGTTCGCCTCTCTGAGTGTCCTTATTTTCTCTATGAGATCTATACTGGTTTTGACCCCTTTCTCTGCACTCTGGATATATTCCTCGCCTTTCTCTGAGAGATTTTCATCTTCATCCAACAATTGAAGGTAGCCCTGGATAACCTGTATCTTGTTCCGTATATCGTGCCTTAACAAAGAATGGAGGAATTCCTCCCTCTGCTGAGCCTTTTTTCTTTCTGATATATCTTGAATGAACGCAACGGCACCTTTGATCTCTCCTTCAGCATCGATATACGGAGTCGCTCCCAACATTATATCGATCGTATCCCCATCTTTTTTGATCACCCTTGTCTCATAAACATCACTCTCGCCTTTTTTTCTGTCTTCGGTCTTCTCGGTGATCCTATAAAACTCCTCTTCAGTTGTCAGCTCCGAGATATTCTTTCCTTCCAATTCTGTCTTGTTATAACCTAACATCTCAGCAAATCGCTCGTTAGCAAAGATTATATTTTCATCGAAATCGGATATACCTACACCGACTATTGAATTCTCTATCAAAG
>CAYXPD010000088.1:0-5287 GCA_964466995.1 uncultured Thermoplasmata archaeon
TTCCTTCTGCCACCGCATCTCTCGTGTTGTCGTCAACGAAAAAAGCGTTATGCCTGAAGCTGTCCTCGAATTTTCCTTCGGTGTAAGGTGCGACACCTAAAGTCTGGATGTGAAATATTTCTGTATCGTAAAATTGATTCGCTAGATCTGTTAAGTTTTTAACAAGGTATTGAGGTTCGGCCGCACCAGAACCTACAAAAACTCTTTCACCCCTCCCGATCTTTTTGAGGGCCTTTTCAGCTTCTACATATTCAACATCATATACCATCTATCATCATTCCCTTTCTCCTAAACAAAGACCTCTCCCGCGTTATCTAATTGTCTTTATATCTTCATGTCTAATCTCGGCGTTACTTCTTCTTTTATGTTCTCTATCTTGAAGTCATCTTCTATGGTTGTTATAGTATCCATCCTCTCGATCCTTTTGGCGGCTTCGTAAGTATCTATAGGTACCGAGATCAAAGGTATATTTGCTCTATCAGCTTTTGAGATTATATTGCTCGGAGGTATTATATCATTCGTTAAAACCAAACCAGATGTCCCATTTTCTAGGGAAGCCAAAATGACGTCGGTTCTATCCCCTCCAGTGACTATCAATTTTCTATTTTCCTGAAAAGCAGGGTTACGGACCATCTCGTCGGCACTCAAGGCACCCACGTATACATTTTCGACTATATTGTCCATGCCGTTCTCCCCGGCTACAACTTTACCGAAGAGCATATCGTTGATAAAGTTCATTCGAGTTAGATCGAGACCGCTTATCTCAGGTATTATACCTAACACATCTAGACCTAGGTCCTCTATATCATCAACGACGAAATCTTTAGCTTCTTCTAAAGATTCTACTCTGTTCAATACGACTCCACGCAGTTCTACACCGCTTTTTTCGAAATATTGATATGCAGTCGTCAATTTGTCCAGTATCTCTGTTCCGCTGTTCGAAGTCACTAGTATGACCTCTGCTTCTATCATCTTGGAAAGAGAGATAGGATCAAGATTTATCGAAGATCCAAATCCCCAGTGTTTTCCGGTTTCTATGATCAGACCTTCTTTTCCTTCTGAGAGTTCATCAATCCTTTCTTTGATCTTTTCACGGATAGTATTTTCATCGAAAGCGTACTTGATTTTAGAATGATCAAACCCTATACAGAACTTCTCGTAGTCCGTATCGAGTGAAAGCACGTTCTTGAACAATTTTGCATCATAGTCTATGAGTCTTTTTTTCTTATAGATCGGTCTATCACCAAAAGGTTTGAAATAATTGAGTGGTCTATCATCTCCAAGAGCTAATCCCAAACCGACAGTCGTTTTTCCTGCTTCCTCTTCAGTCGAGGAAATTATAAGATTTTTCATTTCATATCACCTACTTTCAAGATTTATAGCCACATCTACAGCTCTGCATCCTTCTCCCCGATCGAACGCTTTTATAGGATTGAGATCCATCTCAGCGATCTCCTCTATTTCATTCATCAAATAGGATATCCTATATATAACATCTGCCAACGCGTTTAAATCTTTTCGTGGCTGTCCTCTCGCCCCGACAAGGACCGGAAAAGAATCGATCTGCCCCATCATCCTTCTAGCCTCTTTTTTGTTTATCGGGGCAACTCGGAATTCAACATCCTCTAAAATTTCTACATAGACACCCCCTAGACCGAACATGACTAGAGGACCGAATGAGCTGTCTCTTGACCCTCCTACTATGGTCTCTTCTCCACCCTTGAGCATCTTCGCCACTGAGATACCGCTTATGTGAGCGTCAGGATAGTTCTTCCTGCAATTAGAATATATCGCCTGGTAGGCATCCACCACTTCTTCTTCATTCTCCAAGTCTAGAGCGATCCCACCGGCATCCGATTTATGGATGATGTCCTCTGAGACGACTTTGAGCACAACTGGATACCCTATATCTTCTGCGACTTCTACTGCTCTATCCAAGGATTTTACTACTTCTCCCTCAGGCATTGGGATCCCTGCGAGGTCTAATATCTCACGTGCTTCATGCTCTAACAGGGTCAATCTCCCCCTGTCTCTTATCTCCCTTACCTTCTCTCTGATCTTATCAGTGGGTATATCCAGATCTATCTCTTTCTCTCTCTTTCTTTCCCTCTCAAGATAGCGTTTTTTCTTGAAAAGGGCACCTAGTGCGGAGACACATTCGTAAGTATCGGTGAAAGCCGGTATCTTGTGTTTTCTCAACCATTGAACACACTCCTTGACTTCCTTCCCTCCGGTAAAGGTGTAGACGGAAGCCTTCTCGTCTCCATGATCGTCATATACCTCTTTTATCGCCTCGGCGACTTTCCAAGGATCGGCAGTACCAGTCTCGCAGTAGAGTCCCACGACCGCGCCTGTTTGTTCGCTTTCAAAAGCTTTCCTCAGAGACCTTTCATATTCCTCTTTTCCAGCTTGTCCCGTGATATCGACTGGGTTTTTAGTTGAACCAAATGAAGGTATCGCGTCTTCAAAAGTTTCTTTTAGATGTGTTTGATCATCTAACAATTTCACCTCGTATTTTTCAGCAGCATCAGCACTCAAGACACCTATACCCCCTCCATTTGTGACCACTACGGTATTATCTTTTATTGGAAGCGGAGATGTAGAAAAAACTCTAGACCAGTTGAAAGCCTCCCTCAGATCCTCTGCCCTGTGAACCCCACATTGTTCGAAAGCTGATGAAAATATACGATCGCTTCCTGCAAGTGATCCGGTGTGAGAAGCCACCGCAGTAGCTCCCTTATCCGAGCGACCAGATTTGATCACCACGACTGTTTTATCCTCAGGAAGTTCTCGAACTTTATTCATGAATTCCCTTCCGTTCTCTAGTCCTTCCATATATATCATTATCACGTCTGTTTCTTCATCTTCACTGAAATAATCAACTAAATCTATATCATCGATATCAGCTTTATTACCGATACTCACTATAGCGGAAAGCCCTAGGTACTGCTGGGCGGTCTTCCCTATCATCACTATGCCCAGTGCTCCGCTCTGGGATAATAAAGCGATGCTTCCTTTTTCTATCTCTGAAGGACCGAATGTAGCGTTAAGGTCTGATTTCGAAGAGTATATGCCAAAAACGTTAGGACCTAAAACTCTCATCCCGTATTTTTTTGCCTCTTCCACCATCTCCTCTTCCTCATCTACTTTTCCGATCTCTGAAAAACCCGAAGAGATGACTATAGCATGTTCTATACCCTTTTCTCCACATTCATGTATAGCATCTTTTACCATCTTGGCAGGCACGACGATAACTGCAAGGTCTACTCCGTCGGGCAGGTCCTCAATGGATTCGTATATTTCTTCTCCAAGTATTTCCCCTCCTTTTGGATTTACAGGATAGGCTTCTCCATCGTACTCTGAATTTTTAATGTTCGAAAAAAGTGTGTAGCCTATCTTCCCTTCTTTTCTTGAGGCACCGATCACCGCGATAGATTCAGGGTCAAAGAGCCCCTCTAGATCATCATTTTTTGATGCCATCAAAACTGAGAAAGAATGGTCCTTTATTAGTATTTTGGAATCTAACAAAAAGAATAGAATCGGGTATGCCATTGATCAACAAAACACTCCTATTCCTTCCATAAAAGACACTTAACAAAAATTACATAAACGCGTACCTGATGGGGTAAATCGAATCACAGGCCTCGTGGTGGTATCTTGAGCATTGACGGAAAGAAAAGAGGAGAAAATCTGGATAAATTACTCGAGCCAGACAACGTGGCTATATTTGGGGTTTCTCTTAGTGAAGAGGAAAAGATGGGCAACATAATATATGATAATCTTAAAAGATCTGGGAGGTCTGTTTATGCGATAAATCCTAAGGCAGAAGGAGAAGATGATTTTTATCCCACTATCCATGACGTTCCAGAAGATATAGATTTGGCTATACTAGCCATTCCTTCAAAATATGCAGTCGATGCCGTAAAGGACTGCGTGGATTTTGGAGTAGGGGCTATTATATTAGTTTCCGGTGGCTTTAGTGAGACTGGGGAAGAAGGGAAAAAGATGGAGGAAAAGATAAAAGAGATATTGAAGGGAACTGACACTCGCCTACTAGGACCTAACACGATGGGGGTATTGATACCTCCAGTTGATCTAGATACTTTTTTCTTGCCCGAAGACCGAGTTGAAAGGCCAGATGAAGGAGGCATTGCTTTCATATCTCAAAGTGGATTTATGGCTACCCCCTTCATGGAGACACTCTGCGCGCATCATACGGGACTTTCTGGTTTCGTAGGTATCGGAAACAAATTAGATGTCGATGAGGTCGAATTACTGGAATATTTTTCTCAAAACGAAGAGACAGATATAATAGCTCTATATTTAGAAAGTATATCTGATGGAAGAAAGCTTTACGAGATCGCAAAGAAGACAGTCCCCGAAAAACCTGTTGTTCTACTAAAAAGCGGTAGAAGTGATATCGGTCGAAAAGCTACACAATCTCATACTGGTTCTTTGGCCTCTACATCGAACAGGGTAGTAAAAGGGATGTCGAAGCAGACAGGTATAATCAACGCTTACGATGAAAGGGAACTTACCGATTTTTCTGAAGCTTTGAAGATGAATAAGGCTATCGAAGGTGAGAATATAGCCGTGATAAGCAGCGCAGGAGGTACTGGAGTCATAGCCTCAGATTATATAGAGGATTCAGATAACGGACTTGACCTTAATATGCCTTCATTTTCAAGAAGTATAAAGGAGAGGTTAGATGAGGTCATCCTTCCGATAGCTTCAGGAGATAATCCGATAGATCTCACTGCTAACGTCACGGATGAGATGGTGGACGACGTTTTAAGGATACTACAGGATGAAGAGAAGATTGATGCTATATTTATGTATGCGTTATTTCAATCACCTTATGTAGGGGAAGGGATGGTCGAAGCTATATCGAGGTGGTATCATCAGGGTGAAAAACCGATTATCGTTGCCTGCATCGGGGATAAGACTGGAGATAAATGGAGAGAAAAATTTTATGAGCAGGGTGTGCCAGCCTATCCAAGTACTAAAAGGGCTATAAATTGTTTAGATGTTTTAGTATATCGTGGAAGAACTCTGTCTTATCTAGGTGAAAGGACCGATGGCTGAAGAGGAAAGACTAGCTAGAAGGATAATACACTCGATGGTATGGATAGTATTAGTTTACTATTTAGTCCCTGATCCTCTTTTTGGCCATCCACGATCTGTGTTCCTAATAATGATATTAGCTATTGTGCTGGTATTTGAGGGACTCCGCTTATATTTTGGTTTCAGTGTATACGGCATGAGAGAATACGAAAAAAGGCAGTTC
>CAYXPD010000089.1:0-5264 GCA_964466995.1 uncultured Thermoplasmata archaeon
GATTCACTCGTTATTCTTAGCGTATATTCACCTCTCTCTTCAAGCGTCCAATTGAACTCATCGGAATAAGTTTCTCCAGCACCTAAAGTTACTTCTTTTTTGGGCTCGATTAATTCGTCACCTATGTAGAATGTTATGTTCTGAGTATCTTCTACCTCTCCGACGTTGGTCACGGTGTAATTAATCATGATCTCTTTATTTTCAAAAAGATCATCATCAGCCTCTGGTGAATTTATAGTAATTTCAAAGAACGCTTGTCTTAAAACTGTGACTTCTATCCTATCCTCATGATCCTCGCTGGATACTACTAGAGTGTAGTTTCCTGCATCGTTCAATTCGGTCTCCCAGGTGAGATTAATATTCTCTGATTCACCTACATCAAGAGATCTATTTCCAGAGTCCAATGTGGTCACTGGATCTATATGGTAGAGGGTTATATTCTGCTCTCCTCTTGAGTTTCCGAGATTCTCTATTTCTGCGGATATGTTCAAATCTTCGCCTTCAACTATTTTTTGATCTGATTCTGTCTGGTCAATCTGGACCGTAAAATAATCTCTTCCAAAAAGTGTTACCTCTATGTAATCTTCGTCGTCATCGCTGTTTACTGTGAGGTTATAAGTTCCCGCATCTCCTACTTCGGTTTCCCAAGTCAGAGTTACGTTAGTCTGACCACCCGGCTGGACAGGCTGACCCGAAACAGAATCCAATAGATCGCCTTCATGATTGAGTTCTATGTCCTGTGTATCATGGTCACCCCCTATGTTCTCTATTTCAGCGACTATATCCAAATTTTCTCCCTCAACTACTTCTTGGTCCGAGGCTTCCTTATCTATCTCAACGCTGAAAAAGGCATCTTCTTCGAGTTTAGGCGTCTCACTGATGGACACGCCCATTATAGGTGCTAAAAGGAGGATGATGATAACTCCTATAACAGAGAACTTAGACCATGTCCTATGAGTGTACTTTTTAATCAGATCCACAACCTTTCACTATTACATGTAAGTTTTTCCCGTGTATATAAAAACCACGGTTTGGTTTTCAAATATATCACTGTCAAAAAAGAAAGAAAGGTTAGTGGTCAATTAGATCTTAGATTTTTACCTCTATCCCTCTTAATTTGGGAAATAAGATATCGGAATATGATAAAAGAAACATATCTACACATTATTTTACTAGTCTGTTAATTTGACTTGATAAGATGTTGACACTTACATGTTTTAAAAAAAGTTTATCCATAAAATATCTATTTCACTATACCAAACATACAAAACTTTAAATATTTATTCTCGCTTATTATACTACTAAAATAGAGATTAGGTCCAATGATTTAATGGAGGACAAAGATGATGGATGAAGAAATAAAGAGGAAGGTGAACCTTCTAGGTGAACCTAAAGTTGGTAAGACTTCTTTGGTGCTTCGATTTGTCAAAAATGTTTTTGGCGAAGAGTATTTGAAAACCATCGGTACCAACTTGTACACCAAGAAGGTTCCCGTCACAGGTTCAGAAGTAAAGTTGGTCATTTATGATATAATGGGGGAATCCGACTACAAAAGCGTACAGGATATGGCTTTTGAAAAATCTACGGGAGCTATTGCTGTAGCGGATGTCACCAGGCAGGAAACACTGGACAAATTGATCAACGAATGGTTGCCTAAATATAGAAAAGCATCTGTTCATAATGCTCCTATCGTATTGGAAGTTAACAAAGTAGACTTAGACGACCAAGAGATCACGAAAGCGGAAGTCATCGATAATCTACGTCATTATTTTGATATCATCTTCTTCACTTCTGCAAAAACTGGTGAAAACGTGGAAAAGGTGTTTAATGAGATAGGTTTTAGAACCATGTATAGACATCCGTCGCCAATTAAATCCACTGAAGATATCGTAACCACGGACAGAAAGATAGACACATCTAAAAAGTTGATTTCAGGACTTCTCGCCTATGCATCACAGCTGGGAGATATGTCTTATTCAACCATGGAAGATCTTATCGACGAAAGCGGAATAGATAAGTTTTCATTAGACGAAGGTATTACGGAGGACCAGGCCCTAGAATTTGGTGATAGATTGATGAAATGGTACGATGAAAATGATGATGCCGACTCTGCATCATCTGTCAACAGACTACTTGAAAAGTATAGAGAGGATTCTTGAATTTTAAGAGAAAAGATCTTGAGTCATCTCTTTCAGACCTTTTATCTCTTCTCTATCGCCGTCCCAATGCTCGAGCTGTTCTCCATATTCATTTTCGATCCTTTCGATAACATCTCTTATCTCATGAATATTTTCCCGGCTTAATTCTCTTTCGTAGACAACTGCCATATACACGTGTTCGCCTCTTTCAACGACTATATTGTTTCCACCGAATTCCAATTTATTCAATTCCCAATCTCCCGTATCTTGGAACGAATCCTCGATAAAGTTCTGCACGGCTTCGAACATACCAGCTATGATATCGCTGTCCCTTTCTGGCCTTAGGCGACGAGAATTGTGCAACAATAGCATTGAATTTCTCTTGCTTATCAAAAATACCTCCTCGATGACCGGCTCATCGGTCATCAAATTAGTCTTGTATATACCTCCACCAACGATTGCAGAAAGACCAACTATACCTAGTATCAAATAAATCAACCACATACCAGATAGCCATCCATCAGCTGGAGTAGAAACTTCAACAAATATACCTTCTTCATGATGGTTAACATTTTCAGTAGAAATTTGGAATGAATAATTTCCAGGCTCTTCGACCACCCATGAAAAATTATCCTCATAAATTTGACCGCCTTCAAGCTCTAGATCTTCTATCACTTCAGTGTAAACTTCATTGTCTGAATCATCGTAAACGACGAATGTAACGTCCTGTATGTCCGGAAGATCTCCGATGTTTTCCACCCGATAGTATACCGAGTTCTCCTCTCCTGCGACAGCCTGATCATCATAATCAACTATATTAACCTCGAAAAAAGCCTCTCTCAATAAAGTAATATTAACAGAGTGACTACCATCATCACTCCTCACCTCCAATTTAAATTCTCCATATAACTCCTCTGAATCCAAATTAAAAGTTCCGTTGTGAGTCTCACCACCATCCAATTCTACTCCTTCATCTGCATCTATGAAATCGCCATTTACGTAAAATTCTATTTCCTGGGTATCTCCTACATAGCCGATATTTTCCACCGAGTATTCTACATCGACGGTCTCCCCTTCAACGTACTCTTCTCCATCTACTGGCTCGGTTATTTCGACATCAAAATAAGGATCCTCAACGACCATGACAGTTACCGCGGCAGAATCATCATTGCTTAAAACCGTAAGATGTCGCTCTTCATGTGGCTTTTCAGCTAGCCATATGAAATTTCCTTCATAAACTTCATCGCCTTCTAAACCCAAATTGCGCCTTATCTCTGAAAGTTCTCCATCAAGATAGAACTGTATATCTTGAATGTATGTTACGTCACCTGTATTCTCTACTCTATATTTTATACTAACGGGTTCATCTTCGATGAATTTCTCACCCTCGATTGGTTCGGTAATCTCAATTTCAAAATAAGCCTGCTCTAACACTAAAATTTCAACAACGTCAGAATCATCTTCACTTTCAACTGTGAGGCTCCTTTCTTCATATGGCTCATTCGCTGTCCAATTGAAAGTGCCCGAGTAACTCGATCCTCCACTAAGTTCCACTCCTTCTTCCACATTTACTCCTTCACCGTCAATTTTTAACTCTATATCCTGAGTTCCTGTCTGATCGCCTAGATTCATCAAATTGAACTCGATCTGTACTTCATCATCTTCAACGTATTGATCACCATCTGAAGGTGACGTGATATACACATCAAAAAATGGCTCATCAGGGGTTTCTTCGATTAAAATAGTTATTTTATCTGCATCATCTTCGCTTTGAACTGTGAGTTCCCGCTCTCCAGGGTTTTCAGCGATCCATAGGAAATCTCCTTGGTAGACTTCTCCACCTTCTAAGCCCAGATTACCTTCAGTTTGTTCTTCATTCAAAACAGTGAAAGTTATGTTCTGAATATCTGTCACATCACCTGTATTCTCTACCTCATATCTTACTGTCACTCTCTGGCCTTCATAATAGTTCTCTCCCTCTATAGGTTCCAAAATCTCTACTTCAAAGAATGCTTTTTCTAGAACAGCAACTGTCTCCGTATCGTCATCATCTTCACTTTCCATGGTGATGAGTCTTTCCCCATATGGAGCATCTGCAGTCCAATTGTAAGTATCCGAATAACTCGCACCGCCATCGAGCTCTATTTCTTCTTCGATATGTAAGATTTCACCGTCAATTTTTAACTCTATATCCTGTACCCCTGTTTCTTCACCTAGATTCTCAATTTTGTATTCGATCGTGATTACCTCATCCTCAATATATTCTTCACCATCTGAAGGATCCATAATAAATACATCAAAGAAAGGTTCTTCAGGAGCTTCTTCTACAATTATCGTTATTCCTACTTGGTCATCCTCACTTTCAACAGTAAAATCACGTTCTCCATAGGGGTCTTCAGCGATCCAGGTGAATTCCCCTTCATCGATTTCTCCTCCACCAAGTTCTAATTCGATCTCCGTCTCGTCTTCACCATCAATGGAAAATACAATATCCTGAGTATCGGTCGCATCACCAGTATTTTTAACCGTATACTCTACCACTACTGTCTGACCTTCAAAGTAACGCTCTTCCATTTCTGGCTCATGTATTTCTACTTCAAAGAAAGCTTCCTCTAAAACTGTAATAGTCACTGTGTCCGAGTCATCTTCGCTAACTACAGTAAGATATCGGTCACCGTAAGGCTCTTCTGAAGTCCAATCGAAACTGCCGGAATGAGTCTCTTCTCCATCAAGTTCTACTTCCTCTTCCGTAGCTATCAACTCTGAATCAACATAAAACTGTATGTCCTGGGTATCCTCTTGCAGGCCTAGATTTTCAACAGTATATTCAACGGTTAAAGGCTCACCTTCGAGATAATCCTTACCTTCCTCTGGTTCATCTATCGTCATCCGGAAATATGGTTGCTCGAATACGAGGAACTCTCTTACCTCTTCATCATCTTCAGTCCATACTTTGAAGGAATATTCCCCCACTTCATCAGTGCCAAATCTGAATATATCATCATAAACTTCGCTTTCATTTAACTCGATATTGGGCTCAAAATCTGAATATACCTCATCGCCAAAATAATCGTAGACCAAAAAATTGATGTCTTTTGTATCCGTAACTTCACCAATATTTGTGAT
>CAYXPD010000090.1:0-5262 GCA_964466995.1 uncultured Thermoplasmata archaeon
ATCAGATGAGAGATGTTTGAAAGTATTCCGGAGATTATGAAAAGTAGAATGCCTGCATAGAGCCACCACAGATCGGGAAAAGTGAAGCCAAGAAAGAATAGAGCTAGGATTATAGGGACCATGAATATCAGTGAGATAAGTAGAGATTTGATCTCATCTTTGCTCCAGTCCCAGATGGTGTCATTGCTCAGATCGTATTTATGCTCCAATCTGAAACCTGAATAATATGAGATAGGGAGCGATATGAGGTAAAGCAATATCGAGTAGATGATGATAAAGATAGCAGAGATGATCCAGTGATGAGATAGAAAAGTTCCAGATACTGATGTACGAATCAAAGACTCGAGTAAAGATGTGAAGCCGGAGAAATAAGTGATTGCTAGGAACGGAAGATACAGTCCAAATGTTTGGATTATACCTGTATAGAATTTCTGCTTGGAATACAATTTCGCTTTCTTTCTTTTTTCTTCATCGAACTCATAGGGATAATCGATCTCTCCGTCTTCAGCCATGATATCACTCTAATTCGGCTCTCTTGAACTCCTCACCTTCCCAGGGTCTCGTCGCGTCGACTCCCCACTTGGCGGTGAGGTCAGGAGCGCTGGGATCTAACGAACTTCCTTTTTTGTTTTCATATACGTATATGTCCTCGTCTGGCTGGAACCGTGTCGCGATGGCCCACTCCACCTCTTTATCATTGAAAATGTCGATATCATCGTTCACCACTGTGACTTTTTTCATCGAACTGTGCGCTTCAAATGATCTCTCGATTATCTCCTCTACATCGGCGTTCTCATCTTTTATCGAGACAATCCCATGAAGCCAAACACAGCTTCCTTCTGTAAGTCTAACGTCTTTTATTTCTGTTAACTTACTGAGTTCTCTTTTCAGAACAGATTCTCTTGGCAGTCCCATCAAAAGAAAGTGTTCGTTCCCGCCGGGAAGAAGCGCATGGAAAATCGCATCTTTTCTTTTATATATCTTGTCGATTTCAACCACTGGTTGCTGCCTTATCTTGTCGTAGGTTCCGGTGATATCCACAAAAGGTCCTTCATCGTCCTTTTCAGCGGTGATCTTCCCTTGAAGTACGTATTCGCTGTCGGCAGGTACGGAGATCCCGTTCTCTATTTCTGCCATCTTTACTTTTTCTCCTGTAGTGGATTTTAACAATGAATTCGCGACCTCCAATTCATCCGTCTCGTAATCTATAGAGGTCGAAGCTCCTAGAAGCACAGCAGGATTTACTCCGATAACGACAGCGATATCTAGGTACCCTTTCTCTTCGACTGCGAGATCATACATCTTCTTCAGATGTCTGGGGCATATACGTATCGTGAACGTGTTATCATCACGAAGCATCAGGCGGTGATAGGAAAGATTCCTTACACCATCATGTTCCGTCACAACTATTCCGGAGGTGATGTATCTTCCACCGTCTTCTGGATAATATTTCGGTATAGGCAGTTTTGTGAGATCGACGTTTTTTTCTACATGATCTTTGAATCCGACCTGTTCAATACTTTCTGTCTTGATAGGTTCATCCACGGCCTCTGCAAGTTTTTCTATTATCTGTCCTTTCTCGATATCGAAAAAATCTGCCAATCTAGAGCGAGAAGCCCATAAGTTCACCAACAGAGGTCCATTTGGAAATTTAGGGAAATAGATAGGTGTTTTTGGTTGATCTTTTGCCTCTTGAGTTACTCTATAATCTACGGGAACTTCTTCATCTATGACCTCGGTCTCGTACTTCTTGATGAATTCTTTCAATGTCAAGTTTATTCCTCCTGAGCTTGGAGCTGATGATTTAGCTTTCCCGTTCAATATAAAACTTTACACCGGAGCAAAGTTATAAAAGGAGTGATGAGAATCCCTTTTCCATGTCAAAATTGACTTATAAAGAAGCCGGCGTGGATATCGAGGAAGAGGAGGAAGCCATAAAAGCTCTGAGAGATTCCGTACTATTCGCCAGAAAAGGTAAAGGCGCTCCGCTCGAAAGTGAATTTGCCGGTCTAGTGCAGTTTGGAGAGTTTGCTCTTTCCCTTTGCACCGACGGTGTAGGAACCAAGCTTATAGTGGCTAACAAGATGGAGAAGTGGGACACCATCGGTATCGACTGCATAGCGATGAACGTCAACGATGCGATATGTCAGGGAGCGGAACCGATAGCTTTCGTTGATTATCTAGCCATGGAAGATCCAGATCCGGAACTTGCTAGACAGCTTGGTAAAGGACTTCAAAAGGGCGCTGAGATGGCGAATATCACTATAGTCGGCGGAGAGACCGCGACTCTTGGAGAAATAATCGACGGTTTTGACATAGCTGGAACCGCGCTGGGCTACGTAAAGAAGGAAGATATAATCGATGGTAGCGGTGTGGAAGTAGGCGACAAGATCATAGGACTTCCGAGTTCCGGCATACATTCCAACGGACTGACGTTGGCTAGGAAGATAGTGGATGAATCTGATTTCGGTTATCATGATGAATCTGGATTTGGAAAGATAGGTGAAGAACTTTTAGAGCCTACAGAGATCTATACCGAAGAAGTTTTAGGAGCTTTAGAGAAGTATGAGGTAAAAGGCATGGCGAACATAACTGGTGGAGGTCTACGAAACATTCCGAGGATAAATAGAGATTACCGTTATGTGATTGAAGATCCTTTAGATCCTCAACCGATCTTTGAATTTTTACAGCGTGAAGGTAACGTAGCCGATGAAGAGATGTACCAGACCTTCAATATGGGCATGGGCTTCGCTATGATAGTTTCTGATGAGATCGCTGATAAAGTAGCTCGATATGTCGATGGAAAAATCGTAGGTGAAGTGAAGGAAGGGACTGGAGTCGAACATGTAGAGAAAGATCTAGAATATTTTGGATCTGATTGAGATATAGGAAGTCTTGGATGTACTAGAAAAATCTTCTTAAAAATCTAAAAAAAGAGAAGTGGTTTTTATTTGTATTCTTGGCAGTTGTCGCAATACCAGCTGTCATATTCTTCGATATATCTTATCGGCTGACCGCAATCAGGACAGGTGTTGGACTGCTGCGGTTGCTGGGGCGGTGGAGATGGTTGCTGCTGCTGTTGTGCCTGTGGTTGCTGTTGAGTCTGTTGTTGTGGTTGTTGCTCCCATCCTTCTTGCTGCTGGGGCTGTTCTTGTCCCCATTCTTCATCCTGCGGATATTGTTGCTCAGCTTCTTGAGGTTCTTGCTGCCTTACGTATTGCTGTTGAGGCTCCTGTTGTTGGTATCTCTGAGTCGTCATCCTTTCAGGACCAGATTTAGTGGTTATGACCATCCCTAGGGCTAATATGTTTAAGACTGCGGCTACTATAGCCAGGAACCAAGCGGTGGTTCCTCCCCAAGAATAGTCGCCAAATTCAGTTTCTTCGGATCCGAAGAAACTTTCCTCCATACCGTCTACAGGAGCACCTTCCTCTTCGATGGCATCGGGTAGTTCTACCATAAGATATACTGGAGCTATTATAGCGAAAATGAACCCAACTAATACAAGCAGTGCTCCAATTTTAGGTGATAGCTTGTTCATCGCCACAACCACTGCTCCAATCATCCCTAGAATAGTACCGATTATCGCGACTATTACGAATATCCTAGTATTGTGGAATACCGAAGTAGGCTCCTCATCTTCCTCGTATTCTTCAGTATCCGTTTCCTCATCCTCGCCGGGAGCATCTGTAGTCACTTCCATTTCATCGAAGTAGAAGTCAGTATCCATAGTTCCTGTCCCTTCTTCAGTTTCCACCTCTAAGGTAACACCATACCACGGTGTCACGAAAGTAAGACTAAGTAGTATCAGTGCCACTATCGCCAGCACAGCTCCAATCATCGCTTTCTTTTTCATGATATATCAGCTTTGAGAAACAATTCTAGACATATATAATTTATCGTTAATAGATGATTTGAGGCTTTTACCATCATCTTATATTCGTTTAATTTTGACGATTTAAAAGACTCGAGCAATTAACTTTGTTTCCTAAAAGAATCCAAAATCCATAAAATAGATGAGTACATGCACCCACGAAGATACGATGATGGAACTCAAAGTTATGGGAACTGACACCGAGCACTTCACTATAGGACCTGAGACAGCTTCCAAACTAGATATCTCAGAAGGTGATATCCTCTTGGCTAAAAATCCTGTGAACCATAAAAGTATAGCTGGTGAAGTTACTATCGATAAGAGTGTTGAGGAGAAAACAGTATTGGTGGATAAAACGATCTTTGAATCTATAGGATTGGATGATGGTTCTGAGATAATGGTTTCGAAGTATGAGAAAGAGATAAGAAAGCCGGTTAAAGTGGACTTTAAAGTTGAGAGAAGAGAAAACTCAAACAGCGATTTTCCCTCATTAGTAGAAGAAGATGAGGAGGAATTTATCGACTTCGTTAAAAACCGGAAATGGACAAAAGATTCTAGATTTTTGTGGGAAGATAAAAATTTGATGATCTCGTTGGACGGAACCGATCTTCAGGATGGCGAAGAAAACGTTTTCGCTCTTACCGAATTAGAGGAGTTCAATTGCAACTATACGGATTCTAAATCTTACAGTGGAGTTCTTCTAGTCGATCTCTCAGGAAGTATGGAGACTAGAGACCTTGTGATGGAAGAGATCGATCAAGTGGTCGAAAAGATCAGTGATGGGATCGAAAGTACTAAGACCACTAAATTCTTGGAAGAATTGAGTCGGGAATCAGAGATAAAAAGAGTTCAAGGAGTGACTCTCTGTGTTCTTAATTATCTATTTGAACAGGTAAAGAATGATAGAATTCATAAGACATCTATAATCCTCTTCAGTGATGAAGCTTCGATAATCGAATTTGATGGTGTAGATTACTTTTCTGTCAAAGCATCTGATATCGAAGATGCCTTTGAAGAGATCATCGAAGAAATAAGGTATCATGCAAGAGGAAGAACCAACATCTCTGCGAGTTTAGAAGAAGCCGTCGAAACGATGAAAGATTTCGAGCACGAAAAGATAAAACAGGTCTTGTTACTCACCGACGGAGAACCTCGTCCTTCTTCTGTAGATGACAAGGACACCGTTCTTGATATAGTCGAAAGAAGGCTATCTCCTAGAGAGGACGTGATAATAAATACGATCGGGCTTGGAGACGAAGTTGATCATAACCTACTGGACAAGATAGCGAACAAAACAGGCGGTGAATATACTTATGTCAGGAGCTTAGAAGACCTAAATGAGGTTTATTCTGAGTATTCAGATCCTATTTCGATCGGTTACCTTGATC
>CAYXPD010000091.1:0-5258 GCA_964466995.1 uncultured Thermoplasmata archaeon
ATCGGTTGGGTGATCCATCCTTAGATATATTTGAATCAGCCTCTAGCGAGGAAGGAGAGATAGTGCTCTTAAAACAAGATGATGATGAGTGGGTAAAAAATGCTGTCTCAGAAGAGAAAGTACACCTACATCAAACAACTAGACCATCTATAGAATTTGTGGAAGGTGAGGGTGTCGCACTCTACACTAGGACGATCCAAGTTGAAGATGAGATCAATGGAGAATCATGCTATAACGAGACCGTTTTAGTACCGATAGATAGGGATATGGAGGAAAAAATTGTTAGAGAAACACCGAATACTACTTCTCACCATCTGCTATCAGAAGAAGACGGAAACATTGTAATCTCTTGGGTAGAGAACCATACAGAGATCAGAAGAAAAGTTGTCGGTAACTCATGGGACATACCTGAGAACTATACCACTATCCATTCTAAAGAAACAGTAACTGGTTTGAGTCATCATGTCAATGAAACGGGAAATTTTTACGTTTTCCAAAAAGAGAGAAACGCCGTGCCTACTGTCGTAGAATCGTCCGGCGATCAGTGGTCCAAGGAGAGGAGTATATTACGAGATGAGATATATGCTCCAAATCAACTCAGTGCTGATTTTGTTATGGACGATCCTACGATGGTTCTGGTGGAGAAAAAAGGAGTGATAGGATCTTGGCAAAGAGCTCATTACACTTTCGATGGATCTCTAAGTGAAGGTGTTGTTGAAGATAAAATCAGCGAATCAAACAGTGGAGAATTGAAAGGAAATTGGACGCAGGAGGAACATGGAACTTTGAACCAATATGGGAGGTACGGAAATTATTTAACTTTTGATGGGGAAGATAGCAAGATGGTGGTTGAGCATTCTCCCTCTCTCAATGTTACGGAGAAAACAGAAAATTTCACTTTGACCTCTTTATTAAATATAAATAGCACCGACAACGAAACTAGGAATTCATTGATGAGAAAGGAAGGGTCTTGGGGGGTATTTCTAAACCAGAGCAAAGTCGAAATAGGACTCTGGGACGATGACGGAAAACATACGGTTCCGACTGGAATCAAATTCCCTTCTAGTTGGACATTTTTTGCCCTGAGATATGAAGAAGGCGGGTTAAACTTGACGGTAAGGAGTTATGAAGAAAATCGTTCTTCAGTTGAAAGTACCGAAACTATACTCTTAGAGGATTTCGGTTCACTTACCGATTCTATTCAACCTTTGAAGATCGCTGATGGATCAGAAATTCTATCAGTAGATGATTTCAGACTATTTAACGAATATTTACCTAACGCTTCAATAGAAAAAATCAACAGGACTTCATACCCTTCTTTTGACATGGAGTATTCAGTCACTAAAGAAAAAATACCCCCATACGTGAATTTTACCTATTCAGAAAAGCCAATGGTGGGTGAACCGGTTGAATTTACGGCTCAAAGTTCTCATGATGATCTAAATTATAGTTGGTCTTTTGAGAAGGATGAACAAAAATATGGGACAAATATCGAATACACATTCGCTGAGACTGGTTATCATACCGTTACTTTGAAGGCTGAAGACAAAGAAAGCGGCGCTAAAACGAGATACGAGAGAACCCTACATATTATCGACGTTTTTCCTCCAACATTCGATGGTGATCTGTGGATCGACGAAGAATATGGGGAAAATAACTCCGTTAAAATCAAGTGGGAAGATGCTGAAGGAGAATCTGAACCTTTCAAGTACAGGATACATCATATGATAGGAAAGGATGAAGAGTTCGATCATGATCACTGGAGATATAGTACTAGAGAGACTTCATTTTTCCTTGAGAATTTAACTCCGGATGTAAAGCATCATCTGCAGGTCAGTGTAGAAAACGATTTAGGCCTTACCAACATAAGTTCTGAATTCATATCTTTTGAATTACAGGATGATCTTCCACCGGAATTTTCTGGTTTGAATTCTACATATGTTGATCATGCTGAGAAGATAGTAGGACTAAGCTGGCATGAAGCAGAAGATCCAAGCGGACCAGTTTCCTATAATATATATCACGCTCACGGGAAAGAAGCTGAGTTAAATTTTGAAGAGACGCTTGACACAACTCAGGAAACGGAACATGAAGTCCAAGTTTCAGAAATCGGTAAACATCATTTTGCAGTTAGAGCAGAAGATGATAATGGTAATGAGGATTCCAATGAAGAAGTTCGAAATGTAGAGTTGAGAGATACGGAATCTCCAGAAATCGATATCATCAGTCCTTCTGAGGGTGAATCATTGGTAGCTCCTGTAACCATCGAATGGAGTGCTTTTGACAATAATTCAGGTATATCCACATATTGGGTAAAGAGAGAGGATGAAAATTGGATCGAGGTCGATGAGCAAAACTACACCTTTACTAATCTTCCAGAGGGTGAAATGACTTTGACGGTAAGAGCCGTTGATAAATATAACAACAGTGCTGAAGATTCCATCGAAATATATATTGTTACTGAGTTAAAACCTGCAATTGATTTCCACTCTCCATCTCCCCGAGACGGCGCTGCCGACCTTCCAGTAGATATCGAACTCAGTGTGGATCTTGAACACGAGGAAAAGAAGAATATGGATGTGTCTTTCTATGAATCAAACACTGCTCAGCGGTTTGGTACCGATAAAAATGTGTCAAGCGGTGAAACAGCATCGGTTGAATTGAAAGGACTCGAGCATAATACCACTCATGAGTGGTACGTTGAAGGATTTGACGGTACGTATACCTATAGATCCAGCGTTTGGAATTTCACCACGTCTACGATCGAGTACGAAGATAGATCTTTAGAGGTAAACAAGGAAGGTAACGGAACGATAAATATAGATCCTGAACAGGAGGAATACGCGGACGGGACTGAAATAAATCTTACAGCGATTCCAGAGGAGGGATGGTCCTTCAAAAATTGGACAGGAGATATCTATAGCGAAAGCAAGAATTTAACAATTGTTATGGATAATGATAAAACCATCACGGCTAATTTTGAAATCCGTAAGTACAATCTAACTATAGAGATAGAAGGGGAAGGTAGTACGGATCCAGAAAAGGGATCACACAGATACGCTTCAGGAGAAAAAGTAATTTTAACTTCGGATCCAGGAGAAGAGAGTAGATTCAATCACTGGTCAGGAGATATACCCGAAGAGATGGAAGAGGAGAAGGAAATAACGATAACAATGAATGAGGATATAGAGATAAAGGCCTACTTTGAAGAGGAAACAGAAGAGGAGCCGGAAGATGAAGAATCGATAGGAGTCCCAGCTTATTTGTCCTCTATCCAAATAATTCTGGGCGTCATTTTTGTAGGTCTGGTTGTCATTCTGTTCGTCTTGTATAATAGATCTGAAGATAAAATCAATTGGAAGTGAAGGAAAATATTTGATGGATCTTACACGCCTTCTTTATCGCCCCATATGATCTTGTGAAGTTGAGGTAAAACTCTAACCTCTATATCGTCCTCCAATACAGATTCGGCTAATTCATTGATATCGTAGTCCTCCTCGGTCTGAAATATCACTTCACATTTAGGGCTAAATTTCTTCAAAATATCTACACTGAATTCATAATCATCTCTGTTCGATATAACGAATTTCAGCTGATCTTGACTCCTTAAAACTTCGAGATTATCTTCTCTCATCTTTTCTTGCATATTAGAAGAGGGCGTCTTGTAATCCATCGAGATTCTAAGGTCTTTATCGATCAAATCTGATATGTCCATTGAACCGTTCGTTTCGATGCTGATTTCATAAGAAGGCAGCAGTATATTTATAAGTTCTAAAGTATCTTCCTGGAGTAAGGGCTCCCCTCCAGTTATACATACCCGTTGGCATTCAATCTCGTCTAATTTTTCTTTAATCTTTTCTACCTCTATATCTTCTCCTCCCTCCCATGCATATTTTGTATCGCACCATTCGCATCTCAAGTTACAGCTAGAGGTTCTGACGAAGAGGGTCGGTAAACCGATATCTATTCCTTCGCCTTGAACTGAATGAAATATCTCACATATCTGCATAGAATTGTTATGTGCTTCTAGATATAAATATTGAGGGTTCTGTCTTTACATTTAATGCTGATTTATAGGTAATCTTTTGGGTCTTTTTCATCTTTGCTTTGACCAAAAATTTATTTTCTCCTCTTTTTTACCCTATGTGATGAAAGTTGGTTTCGTTATAAATCCCATAGCTGGAATGGGTGGGAAAGTCGGCTTGAAAGGTACAGATGGAGTCTATGAGGAAGCGGTCGAACTTGGTGCTGAACCTGTAGCAAAGAATAGAGCCGAGAAAGCGCTTCAAGGGATGGAAGGGGTATCCACCTGGTTAACTGGAGGTGGTGTTTTAGGCGAAGATTCTTTAAAAAAATATTTTCCTGAAGATGAGATAAAAGTTTTACACGAACCTTCTGAAGATGAGATCGGCAAGACTTCACCTCAAGATACCCATGAATTGGTAGAGAATTTTTTAGAGCATAAGGTTGAGCTGATAGTTTTTTGTGGAGGAGATGGTACCGCTAGAGATATTCTAGAAGAAGTGGATAAAGAAGTCCCTATACTTGGGATACCTGCTGGGGTGAAAATGCACAGTGGTTGTTTTGGTGTGAATCCCGAAGCTAGTGCGCGTTTATTCAACAATTTCATCGGGGGTGAAGCTGATGTTTCGGAAGTCGAAATAATGGACCTCGATGAGGAGAGGTACAGGGAAGGAGACTGGGAAATAAAGATGCACGGTGAAGCACTCAGCATCTATGAACCTCATTACATACAATTGGGAAAGCAGAGTTTTCGTTCCGTAAATCAAGAAGACCAAAAAATGGATATAGCCCATTTCATGATCGAAGAGATGGAAGAATATCCGGAGCATCTGTTCATACTTGGTCCAGGCTCCACCACTGCCAAGATACAAGAGATACTTGGTTTAGAACATACTGTTCTTGGTGTTGATCTACTGAAAAACAAGGAGATTGTAGAATTAGATGTTGCTGAGCGGGATATTTTGAGCCTTGCAGAGGATTCAGCAGGATTGAAAATCGTCGTCTCGATGATAGGTAATCAGGGTTTCTTCTTAGGAAGGGGGAACCAACAGATAAGCCCTGAGGTGGTTAAAAAGGCGGGTCTAGATAACATATACATATTAGCCACTCCCACTAAAGTCAAGAAAACGTCGAATCTTAGAGCAGATACAGGCGACAAAGAGTTGAATGAACAGATAAGAAATAAAGGATATATGAAAGTGGTTCAAGGCTTTAGAGAGTACAGACTGGTGAAA
>CAYXPD010000092.1:0-5254 GCA_964466995.1 uncultured Thermoplasmata archaeon
GATCTCACTTACGTTCGAAACAGAAAAAGCGCCGAGGAGGAGATTCGAACTCCTGAGGTGCAGAGCACCACCGGCTTGCTTGAACCAACGCGGATTTCTCCACGAGGCAAGGAAAAGCCCGTTAAGACTTTTCCTAATTTAGCGGCTCTCAAGGCCGGCGCCTTGGTCCGGACTTAGCTACCTCGGCAACTTGGTCTAAATGAATTGAGTAGTGATTATTAATAATTCTTATCCTTCTGTCGGATTAAAGAGATCCTTTTTTAATCTCTTTTATAGTTTCAAAGTCCATCTCGAATCCTACAACTGGATTCTCCAGATTAAAGTTCTCTAAAACTTTAGGAGAAATCTCTCCAAAATATCCGATCTTTTCGTCTTCTACTAACAAGGCCGCACATCTACCCTTTATGAAAGAAGGATGCTTTTCGGTCTCAACTGTCATTTCAAAGCCAAGATTAGTGACTAATCCATCAAGTATCGACTTCATCTTTGTGAACCCTGCGTCAGAACTTTGGATCAAACCTGCTACTTTAGTCTTCTGATTATTAGGCAAGACGATATCTCCTATTTCGAATAACTTTCGAGGTAAGCTTTGTGTTTTGTTTTCCTTCAAATTATTCAACAATACCGGTAGAAGCCAGCTTCTCAACGAAACACTGCCTTCACTTACTGGATTCTCTACTCTAGCGATCTCATATTCCCTCTCTTTTTGCATGTATTTAAATTCTTTTTCGGGAGAGGTTAATATATAGTTCATCGTTTCATTAAATCCATAACCTATCAAGAGTTCTGTTATCGTCTCTCTTAAGTTCGAGCCCTCTAGAGATTTACCAAGAGTGACTTCCTCAGGTAAAGTTCCGTCAAAGTTGTCATAATCGAAACCAATAGCGATATCTTCGATTATGTCCCAAGGATGTAAGATATCGTGCCTGTATGCAGGTATCTTAACCTCTATATTTTTCTCTCTTTTCTCAACGGAGTATCTCATCTTTTTGAGTATCTCTAAAATATTTTTTTTCCCTATCTCTACACCGAGTATTTTTTCACACTCGGATGGTGAGATCTCCATCTCTTGTGGTGTGAAGTCAGGATAAGTTATGCTCCTATTTCCATATTTCACTTCAGTAGTATAAATCTCTGCACCTCTTTCTGCAAACATAGTACATAAAATATTCAAAGTCTGCTCTAATGATCTCATATCTGTACCCGTCATATCGATGAAAAGAGAATCGGTTTCTGGGGTGACTTGAGTCATCTGGCCATTTATCACTGGTGGAAAGGAAAGAACATCGTCTTTGGAATCTAATATTATAGGATAGCGTTCCTTATCCTTCAATATGTGGGCGAATTTCTTTCCTTTATCGTGCTTCTCTAATATCTCCTGAAGATTCATCTCTATGGATTTTTCCAACGGCAGAAAGCTTATCTCATCCGGTTTTACAGCTTTATATGTGAGAGGTGGTTCTATCGGTTCAAGGTCATGTACTCCTATAGCAACCTTGGACCTATTCCTACCTAGAGTGAGATGGAGTTTTTCTTGCAAGTCCATCATTGATTCTAAGATAGAATCAGATAGGTCGATATCCTTGACCAAAGCTGAGACAATATAAGGTCTCACATCTTGAACACTGAGTTCAACCTCAGTAATTATCTCTGAAGAACGCGTTTCGTATTCTGGGAGACCTGTTTCCTTACCAAGAAATCCTCTCACGGCTCTTCCGATACCTTCTACGGAAAGAAGGTCACACCTATTAGGGTCTACCTCTAATTCCCATTCTTCGCCTTCTATTTTCTCTATCTCTATGCCTATTTTTGGCAATACATCTAACAGGGTAACTTCATCTGATCTAGTAAGATCCAATAGTTCATCTGAATTTACCGATATTACGGGCATATTGTTCCGAAAGAAATCGAGATATATGGATTTTTGGATAAAGAAGTTAGATATTTTAAAAAAATCGACCACTAATTTCGGTAAGTTAATATATCTTCAATTATTTTTCTAAATCAGATATGACGGAAGACGCCGAAAAAGAAGTACCGGAAACTGAGGAAACTGCAGATGAAGAGCCGCTAATATCAGAGGAAGAATTAGGGGATGAAGAAGATATAGAACAAGTCGTTGAGGCAGTGCTTTTTTCTTCTAGTCACCCACTGACTGTTCCTGAGATCGAAGAAGCTGTGGGTAGACCTAGAAGTGAAGTTCGCGATGGGGTTAAAAAACTACGTAGGATGTACCAGAACAGGAAGACTGCCTTAGAAATAGTGAAGATAGGTAGAAAATTTTCATTACAATTGAAGTCTGAATTCAACAAGTACGGCATGGAGATGATGGATGAAGAAATAAGTAAACCTCTTTTGAAAACCGCAGCTCTTATAGCCTATTATCAACCGATAAAACAGAGCGAACTAAAAAAGAAGGTCGGAGAGAAAGCATACGATCATGTAGATACTTTAGAAGATAAGGGATTGATTTTATCAGAAAGAGATGGACGAACTTATTCTTTGAGAACAAGCTCAAAATTCCAGGAGTATTTTGGTCTTGAAGCTAGGGATCGAGAAGAATTGAAAAAACTGATGGCTGAGAAAGTTGGTATTGGTGACAGTAGCCTAGAATAGAATGATTTAATTTATCCCACACCTCGATTGAGCTCTAACTAATCGCTCAGAATTCTCGAATAAATCTTATATAGAATGAAAAGAGATTAAGTAATGATGATTGAGATTGAGGGTTTTTTTGGAAAATATTTGAGGGTCGATTTATCGAATGATTCTTTGGAAGATTATGAAATACCAGAGAAATGGATGAGACATTACTTGGGAGGAAGAGGTATAGGGGCTAGGATAATGTTAGAAGAGATGACCGGAAGAGCAGACCCACTAGGTCCAAAAAATATATTGGTCTTCGCTACCGGTCCTCTCCAAGGAACCCGTGTTCCTGGGTCTGGACGTCACGTGATAATCTCCAAATCTCCAAAAACCGGTTCTGTGAGTGACTCTTATGCCGGCGGGTTTTTTGCTCAAGAGTTAGCGACTACTGGCTACGATGGTTTAATGATAGAGGGGAAGGCGGATTATCCAGTTTATCTATCACTAGATGAAGACGGTCCCTCTATAAACGATGCCGAAGATCTGTGGGGGGAAGAGGTCGGAGATGTAGACGAAAAACTTAAAGAAAGACATGACGGAGGAAAAGTTGCAGCTATAGGTAAAGGCGGAGAGAACCTAGTCAAGTTCGCTTGCATAATAAATGATAGAAATCGTGCTGCTGGAAGACCTGGATTTGGAGCCGTCATGGGCAGTAAAAATTTGAAAGCAGTCATAGTGAAAGGTACGGAGGAACTTCCTATAGCTGACAAAGATCTTTTGATGGAAAAGAAAAAGGAGTTTTTTGATCAACTCCAGGAATCTGGAACTGTAGAGTGGGGGAAGTATGGAACATCAGGAGGCGTTAAACCCCTCGATGAACTAGGAATATTACCTACGAAAAACTTTCAAGAAGGCGTATTCGATGAAGCCGAGAAGATAGATGGCACTACTTTCTATGAAAAAATATTGGAGGAGAGGGATAATTGTACTGCTTGCCCGGTCAAATGTAAAAGGGTTGTCAAAACTGAGTTCTTAGGAGAAGAAGTTGAAGAAAGATATGGCGGACCTGAATACGAGACAATTGCGGCTTTCGGTTCTTTATGTATGAATTCCAATATATCATCTATCGCTTTGGCGAATCAGAAATGTAACGAATATAGTTTGGATACGATCAGTACAGGTGACACTATAGCTTTCCTGATGGAAGCGTCAGAAAAAGGCATGATCGAACAAGATGTAAAATGGGGTGATCCAGAAGTTATTATCGATCTGATCGATAAGATTGCGAACAGAGAGGGTATTGGAGAATCAGTTGCTGAAGGTATGGATAAATTTGCGGATGATATCGGCGCTGACTTCGCTGTGACCTCTAAGGGGCAAGAGATACCGATGCACGAGCCTAGAGGAAAAAAAGGACTTGGATTGAGTTATGCAACCAGTCCTAGAGGAGGTACTCATAATGAAGGTTTTCACGATACCGCCGCAGAAGAGATCCCGGAATTGGGCTTAGAGTATATCGACGGTCGCTTCACTTTAAAAGGTAAGGCTAAAGCTGTGAAAGTATTTGAAGATCTTAGGTCTTTCGTGAATTCTTCTGTCCTCTGTATTTTTGTAGTTTCCCAATCAGGTGATGATTACAACCTCCCTTTGATAAGAGAGATCATCGAAGCGGTGACGGGTTTAGGATTAGATGCAAAAGAGATGCAGAAGATAGGTGAACGAAATTACAATCTTTTGAAGATACACTCTGCCCGAGAGGGGTTCACTAGAGAAGACGATGGTTTACCTAACCGTCTGAAAAAAGCACTTCCAAGAGGCGAGAGTGCCGATGATCCTATCCTAGAAGAGGAACTACAAGAAACCATAGATGAGTATTACAGGGAAAGGGGATGGGAAAACGAAGGCCCGTCTTCTGAAAAGCTGAAATCATTGGGTATGGATGAACTAGAAAAATTCCTTCCCTGATCGTTCTACTTTTCATCTACCAATTCTCTAAATATTTGTGAAAAAACTCCCATCAATCTATGATATTCCCACTTCGTTAGAGACGCTCTCCCTAATATCTTTCTGAACATGACTTCGGTTTTCTCGTATTTATGCTCTGGAAACCTTATCTCTTCTAATATGTCTGAAAATCTTTGGATGAGCAGTTCTCTTTCGCTCTCTTCGCTCAGTCGGTCTTCTTTTTTGACGATCTCTCCTTTTTTCTCCTTAAAAATCTCGTAGAGAACTATACCGACAGCATGAGAGAGATTCAGTATTGGATACTCTTCTGATGCGGGTATCCTTACGAGCCTATCGCATTTAATCAATTCGTTGTTATTAAGACCCTTATCCTCTCTGCCGAAGACAAGAGCAACATTTCCTTCATATTCGCTGAGGGAATTTGATAATTTATCCGGAGTCTCAGCTTTTCTCAGGAATTTCTTCTCGTTTTCCGTGTTTATACCTGAAGTCCCGACTACCAAACTGAATTTAGAAACAAGTCCTTCGTAATCCTCTACTGTATGGGCTTTCTCTAGTATATCCTTAGCGTGCATTGCCCTCTTCTTCGCTTCATCATCAATATTGACTGGATTAACCAGGTACAGTTTTTTGAACCCAAAATTACCCATCAATCTCGCTACCGCTCCTATATTACCAGCAGTTTGAGGTTCTACGAGTATGA
>CAYXPD010000093.1:0-5217 GCA_964466995.1 uncultured Thermoplasmata archaeon
GTACAATTACATTTATCCAGATTCTCATCCTTGTTACATTCCATACTTTATACCTCTATCTGACGTGGATAGTAAGTGTCATTATTTATGGTTTTTTCTTTACTTCACATCGAAGCTATAGAGCGAAAAGATTAAAAGCAAAGTTTGGGTGGATAAATTGATGGAAGATTTCTACTGCGATACTTGTGGTACTCTGATGAAATCAGAAGACGGGAAACGTTTATGCCCTAGATGTGAGAGAACAGATAAAGGAAGAGACTTTTTTCTAGCAGGTGACGGTAAATTTTCCACCGATGATCTCTTATTTCCATTCGAAAAGATCAGAGAGGGTCAAAAAGAATTCTTAGAGGACGTCGAAAAGACCTTTGAACAACAAAGAACTCTAATAGCTCACGCACCCACGGGTATAGGTAAAACCGCGGCTGTATTACCTCCAGCGGTAAGGGAAAAAAAGGATGATCAAAAGATTTTCTTTTTGACCAGCAAGCAATCACAGCATAATATAGCTGTTGAGACTATAAAAAATATGCCCGAGAGAGTGAACGCGATAGATGTGATCTCTAAGAAGAATATGTGTTTGAGAGAGGCATCTAAATTACCTTACCCGGTCTTTGAAGAATTCTGCAGTGGTGAGGGACAAAGCAGGTGTAACCTCTTCAACCAAAAGATGTCGGAAGTGGTAAAGGAGTTGAGAGAGGATACCAAACATGTTTCGGAAGTGATCGAACTTTGTGAGTCCCATGACGTTTGCCCCCATAAAAGTGCCTTGGTCGCGGGTAAAAATAGCGACATCATCGTATGCGATTATAACTATATATTTTCGGACATCAGGGAGAGGATTTTTGAGTTCCTCGAGATAGGACTTGAAGACGCTATCCTGATAGTGGACGAAGCACATAATCTTCCAGGCAGGATAAGAAGCAATCTAGAAGAAACCATTTCTGTGGAGATACTAGACGAGGCATCGAATCTGCTGCGCGGATATTCCTCATCACTCAGCAGTTTCATGAGAAGGCTCTCTAGAGAGTTAAATTCGATAGAAGGAGGGGGAAAAAAGATAAAAAAAGAATTTTTAGACAAGAAAACAAGTAATGCACTCAAAGGTGGCCTCTCTCAATTCAGCTCTATAGATGATCTGTTAGCTGACCTGAAATTAGTGGCTACAGATATCGTAGAAGAAGATCCTTCTGCAACGGCTCCTATGAGAGTTTATTCTTTTATGGATAGTTGGAGAGAAGAAGGTGAAGAGATCCTACGGTCTATTGAAAAAGAACCGCTCAGAATAAATGTAAAATTGATGGACCCATCTAGATTCAGCGAAGAGGTCTTCAAAAATGTGGTCGGTTCGGTCTTGATGAGTGGGACACTCCATCCGGGTGAGATGTATGCCGATATTCTAGGTATAAAAGATGCTAGGATAGAGAAGTACTCTTCTCCCTTCCCAGATGAAAACAGAAAGATCGTCAGCCTAGACAATCTGACCACAGCGTACAAAGAAAGAGGATTGAACATGTATCAAGCTTATGCCAATACGATAGCCGATCTAGCGAATAATTCTCCAGGCAATGTAGCGGTGTTCTTTCCCTCTTATGATCTGATGAACAGGATCTACGATAGATTGAACATGGTCCACTTGGAAAAAGACCTCATCGTGGAGGAAAGAGAACACTCCAAAAAAGAGAAGCGAAGGTTGGTAGGAAGGTTAAGAGAAAGCGATGATAACGTCCTTTTAGGGGTCCAAGGAGGTAGTCTTTCAGAGGGAGTAGATTATAGAGACAATATACTATGCTCAGTCATGATCGTTGGAATACCATTCCCTCCTCCATCTCTAGAAGTCGAGGCTTTAGAAGATTATTATACGGTAAAATTCGGTGAAGAGAAGGGGTACAAGTACTCGAGGATATACCCGGCTATGAACAGAGTTCTCCAGGCCGCTGGTCGCCCCATTAGAAGTAAGAACGATCGGGCCCTGATCATACTAGCAGATAAACGTTTTAACTATAAGAGATATAAGAAGAATCTTCCTGACGATTTTGAGTATTCCGCAGCAAAAAAAATTGTAGAGGTCTGCGAAGAATTTTTTGAGCAATAAAACAGTTGCTAATCTTTTTCTTCCATAAGATACTCCATCTCATCCCAGATTATCTCGTGTTCTAGTTCATTCTCTTCTAAAAAATTAGATATCTCCGAGGTTATATCTTCGATCTCGGATTCTTCCTCTGCAATCCTTGGGTACAGGTAAAATTCCACCCGTTCTCTACCAAGCGGGAATATCATCCTGTAACGGGCTTCTCTGTTGTGTCCGCTAGGTTTCCTATTATTTTGAAGGTCCTTTAAATTCTGCCTGATAAGCATCTCAGTATATTCTTCTTTACTCTCATCAGGATATTGATCAGCCAATTCCATGAACAACCTGTAAAGTGTAGGAAAGATCGGAGCAAGGTCTTTGTACTCGATATCTTCATGAAATCGGATCAAACTGTTATGCTTGGTGACTTCCATCTCTTTCTCTTCTTTTCTAGCCATCGTTTTCCTCAATATCCATTACGTATTTAAGGGTTCGTCCTCGGATCCCTCGATAGGTTCCACCCATATCGTGATCTCGTCCTCACCGATAGACCAGTCCTTCTTGAGACCATCTTCGAAATGCTCGCTTCCCTCTTCAAGTTCACGTGAAAGCGTCTCTTTCCTGATGTACTCATCCATATCCTTCACTGCGTTTACAAGAGGTTCGTCTCCCTGATAATAAGTCCTTATTTTTTGAGTGTAACCTAGTTCTAGCTCCTTCCGCATTGTCTGGATCCTTCTTACAACGTCTCTAGCTTTTCCTTCGGTTTCCAAAGCTTTGTCCAGTTCCGTATCTACGAAGACTTTCAAACCCATCTCCTCGCTGTAAGTATATCTATCTTTGACCTCTTCATATATCTCTAGGTCCTCATCCTCAACTGTGAATCCCTTCAATTCAACCTTTCCGTCCTCCTCTATCTCATCTTTGACTTCCTCTGGAACCGAGTTCTCTATTATGCCAGCTACTTTTTCCGCATCCCCTTTGAATTTTGGACCCAAGGAAGAATAATTCGGCTCTATCTTCGTCTCTGTAAGAGAGGATACTTCTTCCGTCGTGGTCAATTCTTTCACGTTTAACTCTTCTTTTAATATATCTTTGAATGTATCCACGGCTTGGTCTACCTGCTGATCATCACTTACGACTATCGCTTCTTTTAAAGGCTGTCTTAATTTTATATCTTCTTTCTGACGAGCGTTCCTTCCTAGTTCCGCTATATGTATGACAAGGTCCATATTCCCCTCTAGTTCCGGATCAACCTGTCCCTCGTTAACGGTTGGGATTTCGCACATGTGTACTGATTCGAAATCCTTCTCGTTAGGATATATGACATTTCGATATATCCTCTCGGCTAGGAATGGAGTGAAAGGTGACATGACTTTTACCAGTGTCTTTAGGGTCTCATAGAGTGTGTTATAGGCACTGGTTTTCTCCTCGTCAGTTCCTTCCCAAAATCTTCTACGACTCCTTCTTAAGTACCAGTTACTCAGATCATCTATGAACGCCTCTATACTCCTAGCTGAATTGTGTAATTCTAAGTCATCGAAGCCCTCTTCTACTTCTTCTATCAATGAATTTTTCCTGGAAAGCAGCCATCTATCGATCTCATCATTGACTTCATAATCCGAAGGTTCGAAATCATCTATGTTGGCATTGTTGATGAAGAAAGAAACGACGTTGACCAGTGTGTTGATAGTCTTATTTATCTTCTCATCGACTAGTTCTTTACTGAACTTCGTCGAATTCCAGACCGGAGAAGTCATAAAGTAGAGTCGAGTAGCATCGGCACCTTTTTCCTCCATGACTTCATTGGGATCCACCGCATTACCCTTGCTTTTACTCATCTTCTCGCCGTCTTCATCTAGTATCAATCCTTGGGTAAGACATTTCATGTAAGCAGGTTCATCTCTCAACAGGGAACTTATCGCCAAAAGACTGTAAAACCATCCTCTTGTCTGGTCCAATGATTCAGTGATAAAGTCTACTGGGAAAGCTTCCTCGAATTTTTCCTCATTCTCAAAGGGATAATGGAATTGAGCGAAAGGCGCACTACCACTATCATACCAACAATCTATAACATACGGAACTCTCTCCATATCCTCTTCACAGTCAGGACATCCCAATCTCACTCTGTCCACATATGGTCTATGGAATTCAAATCCATCAGGTAAAGGTTCTACAGACATATCTTCTAGCTCTTCCTTACTCCCGACACAAACTTCGTGGCCGTTATCACAAGTCCAGATCGGCAGTGGGGTTCCCCAGAACCTGTTTCTACTCAATGACCAATCCTTCAGTTCATCTAGGAAATTTCCGAACCTACCGTGTTTCAAGTGTTCGGGTTTCCAGAAGATCTCTTCATTATTATCTATCAATTTCTCTTTCTCCCAAGAGGTCCTTATAAACCAACTCTCAAGAGCATAATTCAAAAGTGGAGAATCACATCTCCAACAGAACATGTATCTATGTTCCGTAGTACCTCTACTCAAAAGATCTCCTCTTTCTTCGAGTTCGTCCATGATCTGCTCGTCAGCATCCTTAACAAATTGTCCCGCATAATCCTCCACATCCTCTGTAAACCTACCGGCTTCATCGACCGGATTTACCAGGTCTACACCTTCTTCCTTGCATAGATCATAATCGTCTTCACCGAAGGCGGGAGCGATATGAACTATGCCGGTGCCTTCTTCTAAAGTCACGAAATCGGCATGAGTGATATAATGACTCTCACTATCAGAATCCACAAAATCGAACATTTGCTCGTATTTCTTTCCGATCAGGTCCTCTCCCTTCATGGTTTTTAATATATCCACACCGTCAAATATATCATCGACCAGATCTTCTGCTAGATAATACTTCTCACCTTCATACTCTATCAAAGCGTAATCTATATCTTTATCGACGGCTAACAATAGATTCGATATGAGCGTCCATGGGGTGGTAGTCCATGCCAAGAAATAGGCATCCTCATCTTTGACCTTGAATCTCATGTGTATAGAAGGGTCCTCAGTCATCCTATATCCTTGTGCGACTTCATGGCTGGAAAGAGGCGTTCCGCACCTTGGGCAGTAAGGAACGACCATATGCCCTTTCTCTAAAAGATCGTTCTTCCAGTGCTGTTTCAAACTCCACCAAACGCTCTCTATGTAATC
>CAYXPD010000094.1:0-5184 GCA_964466995.1 uncultured Thermoplasmata archaeon
ATAAGATGAGAGCCTATGGATGCGTTCTTGGGGAATTTTGGGAAAGATATGATGCAGAGGAACTCGGAAAACTTTACTGCTATGTTGATGCGGCTAAATATCTGGGTTTCAATGAAGACTACGTTCAAACTCATACTAAGGCCATGACCGCAGGAAACGAATGCTGCGAGTTCGAAGTCAAACCTTCTACCGAAGAGCAGAAAAAACTCTTCAAAAATGATGAGGAAGATTTCTCAAAGGTAGATGAGTACTTGGAAAGCAGCTGACCAATCAGCTAATCATCAAGCCACTCTCTATCTATATCTTCAAGGTCGTCAAAATCATCATCTTCTGAGACTATAGTGTAAACGCCATGGACGATCGCAGTACTCGCATGGATAGCATCTCTAGGATCAAGGCTTCTTTTTGAGATAAGCTGATGGGCATTCCAGATCACTTCATTATCGACTTCAAAAAATCGCAAATTCGGCATGGTCAATATCACTTCGGTCGCCTCAACAGCCTCTTTCTTCGAAGTAGCATTCTCGATCTTCCAGAACATTTCATCATATGTGAGATAAGAAGAACCACCTTTATCTTCACCTTTCTCTATAACTTCCAACAGATCTCTACACCATTCTCCTTCATCTCCATCGTGAAGCGAAGCGTAAATGAAAACATTGGAATCGATATATTTCATCCTAATCGCTCCATCATCCTCTGATCATAGTCTTCATCAGTGTCGATCTCGACTTCCCCAACGCGTTCTGCTATCTTTTTTAATTTATTTACACTACCTTTTTGAGCACGTTTTATTATCAATTTGTCGCCGTTTGATTCAAAGATGACTTTATCCCCAGGGGTGATATTGAAGTTCTTTCTAAATACCGAAGGGATCACGACCTGCCCTTTTGGGCCAACCTTCATCTCTATTTCTATCATATTTCATACATAAGTATAACCTGTATTTATACTTTAACTTCACTTTGTGTTAGTCACAAGAATTTCTGAATTCTGTAAACCATCTCTCGGAAAAATCGACAGCATCTCTCAATGAGAAGTACCTACATTTTGCGGAACCGACTTTAAATATTCTAACATCTTCCTTCTCTTCGAACTCTTCACCCATCTCTTCGAATTTATCGTCTCTAAATTTGATATCTTTGTACTCTTTCCAGATTCTTTTTCCGCTCTCCTTGATAGGACCTCCTTCAACGGTTTCTTCTTTTCCAGGTGCTCTATACTCACCAAGATGAAAGCTTGTATTTCTGCCGTAACCCACGCCTAGGAGCAATACCTTTGCATCTAGTTCGTATAATCTGGCTAATGGTGAATCTTCTCCGAGGGGATAATCTAGAGGATGATCTTTAACTAAATATTCTGAATCGGGGCCGAGAGCAGCGAAAGAAACGATGGGATGTGAACTTCTAACGACGTTAGGCCACTTCCTGAAAACTTCCGGTATCATACCTACGCTGCCGATCGGAGTCACTTCTGGATCGAAAGCAGGCATCTCGGCCCTTATCGTCTCCCACCACGATTCAGGAACTGGCGGATTTTCCCAATCAGATGGATCGGACAATCCGCCGGAAAAGGTCGGCATCACAAGAGTTCCGGGAGAAACCACCTCTATCAATGCTTCAACGACCGCTTGTGCTCCGCCACACACCCATCCTAGAGAGCTGAGAGAAGAATGAACGAGCAATGTTTCATCTTCCTCGATACCAACTTGATATAGGTTTTTGGTGAGAGTTCTAACAGTCCTCGGTTTGTCTGTATTTTCTACCACTTCTCTTTCGTCCATGAAGATCGCCTTTACAGTCGAGAATTTAAAACGATATTATATGAATATAACGGCTACAAGGATTCGTTTAAAAATTCCACAGTAGTTTCAACGACGATAGTCTGCTGTTCTTCTCTACTTATCCGAGCTTCATTGTCTCCTCTTTGACTTCCATACCATCCGAACTGGGCATGGTTTCCTCCTTCTATCATGACATATCTCGTTCCGGGAGGCATCATGTCTTTTCGTTCCTCAACATCTTCTACAGTAGTTAGACCGTCCAATTCCGCATAGATAGAAATGGCCGGTAGATCAGAATCAGAAAGATCGTCTGGAGGATAAGAGGCCCATAGAATGAGCCCATCCACATCCTCACGTGAGGCAAAACGTGCTGCCATAGCACCTCCGAGTGAATGTCCACCTATCACCCATCTTTCTATTTCGTCATATTCTTCCATAACTGAAAGAGCGGCATCGGTGGAAAAAACCGCTAGATTCAATCTCATCTCCTCTATCGTAACGAAAAAACCATCCTTCGCTATCTCTCTTGCAAAGGGAGCATATGATCGAGGATCGACCCTCGCCCCAGGGTAAAAAATGAAACCAACTTCTGTTTCTTCATCTATTGGTCGAAAAGTATAGCGACCGTCTGAAGAGACTTGTACTTCATCATCCGATTCTAAGGCCTTTAACGCCTCTTCCATCGGGCCTCTAGGGGTCAAAGCCCATACGAGAAACGAACTCAAGATCACGATGATCACCACAAAAATAGCAAATCCAATCTGCCTCCATCTAGATTTGGAAAGCCATATTTTGAGTTCTTTGTATTTCATGCGTTGCTTGATAATATATTTGGGTGAAACCTTATAAGGATTATCTCTCATCTACCGAAATACCGAAATCATTATAAGAGTGCTTTTATTTTCTCATAATGGGTGTAAAAATGACGGAAGATGTAAGTTTGGAGGAATTTATCGAGAAATTGAACTATGATCTAGAGTGGGAGTACGCCGCTGCAATCCAATATATTCAACATCAAGCGGTGATCTCTGGGGCAGCTTACGATAACATAGCGGATGAATTAGCTCTACATGCAGAGGAAGAGTTACAGCACGCTATTCAATTGGCTGACCAGATCGATTATCTTGGAGGTACTCCAAGCGTTGATGTACAGGAAATAAAGATCAGTGAAGACGCAGAAGATATGTTGAAACAGGACCTCGAGGGAGAGAGAGACGCGATCAATAGGTACAAGAAAAGGATAAGACAGGCCGAAGCTTTAGACGAATACGCTACTGCCCAAACGATCCGACAGATACTGGTGACAGAACAGGAACACGAGATGGACTTGATGGATGCTCTTGACCTATAGTGTAAAAACCTTTTCTTGGCTTTCTTTTCAAAATCTTTTTTAAGTTATAGCAAGGAAAAATATATGAACCCTTTATCCTTTCTTTAACACATGCCTAATGACAACAGTATCTCAACTAAACTAGTAGGACTAGGGATTCCAGTCGGTGGTTTGATAGGCATTTTGACCAGCTTTATAGCTGGGGTCCGGTTATCTCAAGCTTTTTCCTTCGGTGTTGCAGGTGGTATAATAACAGCGACTTTAATAGCTACCATCGTTCAGAAAAAAAGTGTTCGAGTATCTATATTACATCTGACATCGCTTGGAGTTGGTTTCGGAACACTAGTTGGAATAGGTATAGGTCTCTTGATGGGGTGGATTTTTGACGGAAGTTACATTTCGGCTTTTTCTACTGGAGCTATCACAGGTCTTCTTGGAGGGGCTTTATTGGGTATACTCGGAGGTTTTTTAGCTAAAAGATGACCTATTCCAAAACCTTGGTGTTTTTATACAATGAAAATTGAAAGACCTGAAGATGAAGAATTGAAAGAACTAATCGAGTCTTACGGTCCGACTTATTTTAAAGAAAAACAGGTATACCTTGAAGACACTAAGTATGGGTTGAATCAAGTAAAGTCTAAAGGAGAAGTCTTCATAGAAGTAAAAAGAGCTGATAAAGTATTAGGTGTAAGGTATAGTGACGGGGAAAGATACGTCCTTCCTAGTGGAAGGATAGGGTATGATGAAAGCTTGATCGAAGGAGCAAAGAGGATAGCATTAGAAAAGACCAATTTTAAGGTGAAGATCCTCAGATTGAAAGAGATTAGAAGAATACATATCAAGTTTTCAGACGAACTTGTTGAGAGATGGAATTTTTTCTTTGAGAGCGATATAATAGAAAAAAATTTAGATGGAGAGTTCAAAGATATAAAGTTCTTAAAAAAAGTCTCTAAAAATGAAAGATATCCTAGTTAATTAATGAAAATTAGACAAATATGAGAGTAGCCATCATCACGAGCATTCCTAGGAAGAGGCCTATATTAGACGTGTGTTCGTTCCCATATTCTCTTGAGATCGGTAACAGTTCATCGAAGCTGATGAAAACCATTATGCCGCCTACAAAGGCTAAAGTTGCGTTCAGAACTCCTTCCGTTAAGAAAGGATAAAGTATTAAAAATCCGATCAATGCCCCCGCTGGTTCAGCAAGACCAGAAAGTAGTGAATATCCGAAACCTTTCGCTCTAGATTTTGTAGAATAGAAGATCGGTACCGCAACTGCTATACCCTCAGGGATATTATGTGCGGCTATCGCTAGAGCAACAGAAACACCCACTGAAACGTCTAAAAGAGATACAGTGAATACAGCCATGCCTTCGGGAAAGTTGTGTAAAGCTATACCAATAGCTGTCAATACACCGGCTTTTCTAAGCTTCGTCTCAGTTTCTTCATCGAAAGTACTTATTTTATCCTCATGGAACGGTTCAGGCTCCGTATCAATGTGTAAATGGGGAACCAACTTGTCGAGTAGGAACATAAAAAGTATACCTATGAAAAAGGCGAGGTTTGCCAAGGGAAAACCTATAGCTTCTATAGACTCTAATAATAGTTCGACCATAGAAACGTAGATCATAACTCCAGCTGCAAAACCGAGTAGAGGTGACAGATAACTAAGTTTTGGTTTTTTGATAAAGAATACGATCAATCCACCTATACCAGCGGAAAGACCGGCTAATGTGGTCAGAAGGAAGGCGATCTGTAAGTCTGTCACCTTATTACCTCATAGATATTGATATATCTTCTTAGATATAAAACTTTTTAATTATCACCAGGGATGATTTGGATCTTTATGTATGAGAACCCATAAGATTATGTAAATTAGTATTGCGGTACCTAGAGAAGCGAAAGCGATAGCGAATACAACCCATATTATCCTTATTATCACTGGGTCTATCTCGAAGTATTCTCCCATACCTCCACAAACTCCTCCTAGAAGATTGTCTTTACCCGATCGATATAGTCTTTTAATATCCGAATCCTCTTTCCATTCATCTTCCATATTAATACCTCCAAT
>CAYXPD010000095.1:0-5082 GCA_964466995.1 uncultured Thermoplasmata archaeon
CCGCACTTTTTTGTCCCTCATCTGTCTGAGCAGCCACCTCTTCAGCAGATGCGGCTATATCCTCCGTTGAGGCTGATGTTTCCTCCATACTAGCGGCGCTGCCCTCGATGGAGTTCGCCAAATTCTCAGCCATGTGAGACTGTTCGGAGGTGCCTTCAGATATCTTCTGTACGGAAAATGTCACGTTTTCAGAAGTCGAACTCAACTCTTCAGAAGAGGCCGCGACTGTTTCCGACGCATCTTTGAGTTCATTTACCGCTCGTTTCAACTCTCTGATGTTTTCCCTCGTGTTCTCCATGCTCTCATTTACAGCTTCGCCTATAGCGAGATACTCCCCTTTTAATTCTTCAGTATCTACTTCCTTATCGAGCTCACCTCTAGCGAGAGCTTCCATTACGCTCTTTATCTGTCTTATAGAGTTAGTTATTGCTTCTAAAGTCTCATTCACGGAACGGCCCATCTCTTCATAATCACCTGAAAGTTTATCGATATCGATGTTGACATCTAACTCCCCTTCGGATAGATCCTGCATCACCTGATTTATTTGACCTATCGAGTCTTCAACTGCACTGACACTTCGATTCACCGATCTCGCCATTTCCTTGTATCTACCCTTCATCTCGCTATCGTCGATCTCCGCATCTAATTCTCCAGCGGCGAGTAAATTCATGACCCTTTTTATCTCATCCATCGACATTCTGACTTTATCCATGCTTTCGTTCACCGATTCGGCCATCTCCCTGTAATTACCTTCCAGCTCTTCAGCGTCTATGTTCGTGTCTAATTCTCCCTCAGCAAGATTAGTCATCATCCTTCTTATCTGGTCTATGGAGTTCTGTACTGCTTCGATGCTTTTGTTCACCGATTCACCCATCTCTTTATAATCGCCTTCCAAAACTTCCGTATTCATACGGGAATTCAGGTTTCCGCGTTCAAGCTTTCTCATGAAAGTCTTCATCTCTTTGAGAGAGTTTTCAACCTCATCTATACTTTTATTGATGGTTTTTGCCATTGTTGCATAGTCGCCTTTGAGTTCTTCTGTTGGGACTCTTGCGTTCGTGTTGCCTTTTGAAAGAGAATACAATGTTTCTTGTATGTTGTTCATATTGTTTGAGAAGTCGGATTTCATTTTTCTGAAAGCTGTCACAAGGTCACCCACTTCATCATTTGTTTTCTTAACAGTGATTTTTTCTTTGAAATTACCTTCTGCTACTTTTTTTGAGTCTTTTCGCAGCTCGTTGAGTGGATCTACCATATACTTTTTTACATAATAGGTAACAGCTATGGCGACAAATGCATTGCCCGGTACCATAATAGCTAACCTTACTATCTGGCCATAATGGCCGAGAACATTACCTATATAGTAGTAAGATCCAGCGATTATAAAGATCGCAGCCACCATCTTGAATATCAGGCTTTTTCTATATATTAGATACCAGATAAGTATAACACCCAGCATCAAAACTATAGACGCCATTAAAGCGCGCGGTTCCAGTTGCATAGTAACCACGGTAAAATCCTATCAGTCAATATTTAAAACTTTGTTTTTTTTGGAGTTGTTTATCAAAAATAGGAAGGTTTTTGATGGGTTTAGGATTAACCGTGTTATTCTTCCTGACGTCACTTGAACAGGTATACGAAGAAAATAGCACTCTAAAATATATATAGCATCGAATCCATGTATCGTAATGATGCTCCCTGAGAAAGCGGTATTGGCATATGATTTCTCCAAAAGCATGAAGAAGCTATTGGAACGCCTACCCGACCTTAAAAGAGTAGGAGTAGATGAATTGTTTTTACTCCACGTCTCGGATATCACTAGGAGTGGTTTTCACGGTCAGCTAAGCAAGGACAAGAGCAAAGAGAAGTTGGACGGAGTGAAAGAAAAGCTCCAGCAGATGGGGTTCAGCTCCGTGGAGAAAGACGTGCTTTTCGGTTTTCCCTCAGAAGAGATATCCTCCTATGCGGAAAGGAAAGATGCCATGATCCTGATCGGCTCTCATGGACGTGGATTGATAAAGAACGTGTTTTTGGGAGGAACAGCGTATGATATAATAAGGAAAGCGAAGACACCGGTCTTCGTGGAACAGGTGAAGAGCGACTCTATACCTGATAAGATATGTGAAAAAGTGCTCATACCAACGGATTTTTCTGAAGATTCGAGGAAGATGCTGGATCTCTTGGAGGAATCTGATATTCCTATGAAGGAAATCTTACTCCTATCGGTTATCGAGGAGAGCGAATCAAGAGATGAATTGGAGAGTAAAAGGAGCGGGTTGGAGAGTAAGTTGGAGAAAGTCAAAGATAGATTTGAAGAGAGTTCATTATCGGATGATATAGAATATAGGGTAGAAGAAGGAGCCGCTTCAAGAGTGATATCTTCGATCGCTGAGTCCGAGGACGTGACACTAATCTGCATGCCGAAGCTCGGAGGAGGCGGTCTAAGGGAAGTAATTATAGGCTCGACTGCAAAAGAAGTCACACGCTTGTCTCCTGTTCCTGTTCTGCTGTTTCCGAGGGAGTGGTTATGATTATCCTCTGTTAGGAGGCCTTGAATAACCCATCTCCTTGAGTTTTATCAGAGATCTTATAGTCTTCTTAGCGGTCATCACTATCCGTTTACCTCCTCTCTTTTCGTAGTAAGTGCTCCTGTCCGATCCATCATCGCTGGCCTCTTCGCTCCTCTTGTAGAACTTGATGTTGCTGTGAAGATCTCTCAACTGTAGATTCAGGTCGAGGAGCTGCTCCACGAGGTCGGGATCGAAATGTTCTGAATAACGAGTGTTCAGTAATCTCCAGAGATCCTCAGCCTTTTCCAGGAAGTAGTCCTCGTACTCTTCTTCTATGAACTCATCATCTATCTGGTCTAACATCTCCTCAGGTTCTATATCTAAAAGTTCGCTAAAACGTTCGTCCTTCTGTTTTCTGATAGAGTCTTCTATATTTTCCGGAGAGGTTTGTTCCAAGTCAGGTTCGAATGAGAACAGATTTCTAAGCAAGTCGTCTCTCAGCGAATGTATCGTTCTTCCGAGGGTGTACTCGATCTCATCTCTCACGAGGTTCCATCTTTTTCTTTTAGATTTCAGCAGAAGTTGATCTATGATCACGATAGTTAGAAATGCACCTAAAAGTTCGATGGTTATATCTATCTCGAAGTCTGCGTGATATCTCCACAAGATGCCTCCTGCGACGATAGCGAAGGCTATTATCACATACAGCCCGATAGGTCTATTTTTTAACCTGAAGATCTTCTTCAAATTTGATACCCTCCAAATCTCGAGTTTATCATACTCTAGGAAGGAGTGATCATCCGTTCTCTGGTTCGTCCGCCTTCAAGAATCGGTTTCTTTCTTTGTAGGAAGAAACGATCATCATCGAAGTCGGGTCTTCAACGCCCTCTATATCGCTCAGTTCGATCGTGAGGAACCTCTTCATGTGGTCGTAATCGTCGAAATGTGCTTTTAACATCATGTCGACGTTACCTGTCAAAAGAAGTACGTCCTCCACAAAATCGTACTGGGAGAGCTTGTTTCCTATCTGGTCAGATTTTTCAGTCTCTATCGTGAGAGATATCAGGGATCTTACAGCTTTTTTTCTTATCTCTTCAAAAGATTTTGTTTCCGCACTCATCTTGTTATTAAAGGTTTAATAAGACTATAAAAAATTTTCTAGAGAGCGGTTCGAGATTGGTATAAAGGGATAGATCAACGATCGGTAGTGATGGGGTAAGTTCGTCTTATTATTGTGAAGATGGTTAGTGAAGTAGAAAAAAGGTGGTCAAGTTCTTCAATCGTCTAGGAGGAGATTTTCGAGCTCTTCGAGGTCGGCCTCTATTTCGTCTTTCTCCTCTTCTTCATCTTGGAGTTCCTTAGCATTTTCGATTATCTTCTTAGCTGTCTTGGTACCTATCTGCTCGATACCCGCGAGTTTAGACAGTCCTTTCTCCACTATGTCATTCGGAGTCTGTAAACCATTTTCGTAGAGTTTTAAGGCTCTTTTTTTGCCTACACCGGGTATACGCGTGAGTTTTTCGACGGACCTCTTTTTATCGAGGGTTTCTTTTTTGACCTCTTCATCTTCTCCGACGATCTCATAGAGGTCTTTTATCATCTTCTCGAAGTCTTCATCAGATATCTGTACTTCTTCCTGTGCTTCAAATTCGCTCACCTCTTCTTCTCCCGTGGCGATCCTCTTCAAGTCTTTCAGCTTGTTTTGTAGCTTGCTGTTCCCTGTAGATTTTGATCTGCTTGGTAACGGTTTTTTTAGAGCTTCAGGTAATCTGAGACCGTAATCTGAGACCTGAACATGCTCTACAAAAGATTCGAAGAGTATCAGGAAGACCGCGTAAGTGAGGATGTTAGATAATTCTAATGGGATCAGGCTGATGTAGATGCCTAGTGAAGCTAAAGGTATGAGATAGAAAGGGAGGAGTAAGTAGGAATCTGACTGATTGAATCGTAGAGATCTGTCCGTCTTCACGTAAACTTTCAGTCTGAGTATTGTGAAAAGGCCTAGGAATACGAGTACGGAAGCGAAGAAGCTCACCAGGGCTTCTCCGAGGAAGAATCCGACAGGAGTGAAATAGAACATGAAGGTCGAGGGAGCGAGGATAGAGAGGAAAGAAACGGAAAGTGCGAATTCAGCGAAGACGAAGATCGAGAGGAAAGTAGCTGTAGAGTAAACTACCCAGTGTTTCCAATGGTTCTTTGCTTGGGAGAATCCTTCACCCGCCACTTATCTCACCTCCGGTGTCTTTGACCGTCTTGTACACTATCGCTCCCGTGGCTAGAATTAAGAAAGGCAAGAGGTATCGGGTCATCGGTCTTCCTGTCGTGACTCCATGGAAATTGATCTCTGATAGTGAGGTTCCGCCTGCATGGTCTCTCGCTCTTATGATGAGTCTGTCGTAGTTGATGCCGCTGAACTGGAATTCTAGAGTCAGGTTGCATCTCTGGTCGACTGTCTCTCTTTCTTCGGAGCTGTGGCTCTCGAAGTCTACGAGGCCGTCTCCTCTTCTCACTTCTATACTTCTTTCCAAGTCTTCGGTCTGGTTGAAGACGTAGTGTCTTACGAGGTCGCTTC
>CAYXPD010000096.1:0-5074 GCA_964466995.1 uncultured Thermoplasmata archaeon
TCGATTTCGTTTTGGAGAAAGAAAAACCAGTCCCCATCGAGGTGAAATATAAAGAGGATATCCGCACTTCCGATCTTAAAGGACTCAAAAAATTCAAAGAAGAACATGGTGAAGGCGGGATAGTTATCACCAAGGATAGGATGGATTATGATGGTGATACAGCATTCATACCCGCATGGGCTTTTCTTACACTCATTTGATCTCCGATCCTATTCCAAGATCTCTGCTATCTCTATTTCCGCTTTCTTTCTATCATACCTCAAAGCTACTTTTCTTTCATGGAGAAATAGTCGATGAAATCAAGTAAAGAAATTATCCTCTTGATAATAAACCCTATTAAATAGGAAGAACATCCAACTATGAGGTTTTATGTTGGTCACGAAGATTCTTATAGAAGTCAAGGAAGAGAGTTTATTTTGGTGATCAAAAGATGTTAGAACCATTATTTTTGCTCGGAACTACCGTTGCAATTTCCCTAAGCGGAGTGATGATGCCGGGTCCAGTGACCGCTGGAGCCATAACTAAAGGAGCGGAAGATAAAAAAGCCGGAGTGAAGATAGCCCTTGGACACGCGATCATCGAATTTCCTATAATAGCGTTGGTAGCTTTTGGTTTGACATTTATAGCTACATGGTCAGTGAAAGCTACAATCGGTGTAGTCGGGGGGATATTGCTGATATATCTGGGCTTTCAGCTCTTCAGGCCCGTTGAAGAGGAAGAAGAGAGATTTCCCTACCCCTCCACAGTTGTTGGTGTTGTAACGAGCGGAGCTAATCCTTACTTCTTCATCTGGTGGGCTACTGTGGGAGGAGCATTGATCAGTCGTGCTCTGGAATACGGTCTGTTGTTTCTTGTCATATTTGCGATAGATCACTAGTCCTGTGATCTGGTTTAGTATTTCTTTTTGAATTATTCTTCGAACAGAACTTTGGAATACTAGTATAAGCATTGGAGAAAGGTCTTCGGTCTATGCGGGCCTTTGATAGTCGGTTTTGGTGTGTGGTTCATCGTATCCCCATTTCTCTAGCGAAAAGAAAACCTATTAAATCACCTCTCAATATAGCTATGTGGTTTCATGGTAACAGCGGAAGTCAAGATAGAACTCAAAGAAGGCGTTGCAGATCCTGAAGGGATGAACACTGAAAAAACTTTAAAGCTTCTGGGTTGGGACGTAGAGAAAGTAGAAACGGGAAAGTTGTTCGAAATCGAGCTGGGTGATGGTATACCTGAGGAGGAAGCTAGAGACGAAGTAGAAGAGATGTGCAAGAAACTGCTAGCAAATCCAGTCATCCAGACCTACGACATCAAGATAAAGAGCTAGGGTGGTGGATGATGAAACACTACATAAAGCGAGACGTTCCCTTCGAGATGCACGAGGTCAATATTTTAGATGCTGAAGAGAAAGACTTAGAAGAGATCAGCCGTGAGAGCGGAGTCGGCTTGAGCCTAGACGAGATGAAGATGGTGAAGGATCATTTTGAAAAGCTGGGAAGAAATCCTACCGACCTGGAACTTGAAGCTATAGGTCAAGCATGGTCAGAGCACTGCTGTTACAAGTCTTCAAAACCTATTTTGAAAGATACGGTCTTCGATATAGACGCACCTCAGAATATTTACGTGGTAGTAGAGGATGCAGGAGTCGTAGAATTCGACGACGATCACGCGTATGTGGTCGCGTTGGAAAGTCACAATCATCCTTCCGCTATAGAACCCTACGGTGGAGCCGCGACTGGAATAGGCGGAATAGTAAGAGACGTTACCTGCATGGGTGCTCAACCTCTAGCCTTTGTAGATCCGCTCTTCTTTGGACCTCTAGATATGGATCATGATGATCTACCTCCAGGAACTAAACATCCTAGATATCTTTTCGACGGTGTAGTTGAAGGGATAAGTGATTACGGAAATAGGTTGGGGATACCAACGCTTTCCGGCATGGTATATTTTGACGAATGTTATACTACCAACTGTTTGGTCAACGTGGGATGTATCGGCATAGCAGAAAAAGATGAACTGATAAGAAGTAGAGTCAAAGAACCTGGCGATGTTTTCATCATGGCAGGGGGGAAGACGGGAAGAGACGGTATACACGGCGTTACCTTCGCATCGGACGAACTACACGAGGAATCTGAAGAGGAAGATATTCAGGCAGTTCAGTTAGGAGATCCCATTACCAAGGAACCTCTGATACATGCTAGCCTGGAATTGAATAAAAAAGGTCTGCTTCAAGGCATGAAAGATTTTGGCGGCGGCGGCCTTTCCTGCGTCGCTGGGGAGATGGCTCTAGATGGAGGATACGGAGCTGAAATTGAGCTTGATAAAGTACCGTTGAAAGAACAAGACATGGCCCCGTGGGAGATCTGGGTCTCGGAAAGCCAGGAAAGGATGATGTACGCTGTGAAGGAAGAAGATGTAGATGAAGTCATGCACATCTGCGAGAAGTGGGACGTCGAAGCTACCAGGATAGGTAAAGTGATTGATGAGAAAAGAGTCAAAGTATATTATGAAAAGGAGAAGATAATGGACCTAGACCTTGAATTCCAGACCGGTGGACCTGTCTACTGCAGACCAACGGAGAGAAAGGATCACACCAAAAAGATAGACGAAAAAGAACCAAAAGAACCGGAGGATTACGGTGAGGCATTATTACAACTGTTGAGAAGAGATAATATCAACAGTAAAGAATGGGTTATAAGACAGTACGATCACGAGGTAAGAGAGAATACTGTGCTTAAACCTTTACAGGGAGTTTTGGGAAAACAAGGCCCGGGAGACGCTTCGTTGATCAAGCCTCTCGAAGATTCTTGGAAAGGTATAGCTGTCACCACCGACGTGGTACCTTCTTATACTGATTTAAACCCTAAAGCCGGGGCGATGTCCGTCCTTGACGAATCCATACGTAACCTGGTCGCTGTTGGAGCTGAACCACACTCTTTCGCGGACTGTTTGAACTTTGGAAATCCGGAGAAACCTGAAAGGTTAGGAGACTTTGCAAGAGTCGCTGAAGGTCTAGAAGCTGTTGCTAGACCTCTTACTATTCCCTTCGTTTCCGGCAACGTTAGTTTTTACAACGAGACAGAACAGGGAGCTGTTAAACCAACGCCCTCTATATTGGCATGCGGTTTGATAGACGATATAAGAGAAGCGGTCACCATGGACCTGAAAGAAGAAGGCAACTCTATATATCTGATTGGAGAAACGAAAGACGAGATGGGTGGTTCTGAATATTATAAGATGAGGGATGGTAGCAGTGGAAACGTTCCTGAAGTCGAAGTGGAAAGACTGGAAAAAAGTATGAAAGAGATGTTAAAAGCCCATTCTGATGGTTACATAGAGAGCTGTCATGATATATCTCTTGGAGGTCTCGGTGGTGCTCTCTCAGAGATGTGCCTCGCGGGAGATGTGGGGATAAGTGTAAAAACCGAAACTGATCTTAGAGAAGACAAGTTCCTTTTTTCAGAGAGCAATACCAGATGGCTGGTTGAGGTGAAGAGTGAAAAGGAGGAAGAGTTTGAAGATATCCTTTCGGTACCGGTGGAAAAGATCGGTGTATCCGGTGGAGATAATCTGAAGATAGAGTTGAACGGTAATTTATTGGTCGATCTAGAGATCGAAACTTTGAGAGAAGATTGGAAGAGAACTTTGGGTAAAAAGATGGGAGGTTGACTAGTACCTCTCTTCCGGTGGGAGAGCCGAAGCGTCTACACCCGTATGTAAAGTATGTCTAGGTCTTATCCTGCACATCTGTAATTCTCTTCTTTTATCGTCGAATATCATCGCTAGTCCTCTCTTGAATTCCATATCAGCTACCACCTCATCCAAACCTTCATTCATGTAAGACTGCTTTGCCAACTTTAAGGCGTCTAGATCACCTTTAGCGGTCATATTGTGGGCGATTATCATATCTGACTGTTTTATAGCGCTGGGATGTAAAGCGGAGGGTTCCTGGGTCGCCATTATCAATGAAAGGCCAGGGTGTCTTCCCAACTTTATCCAATCAATGAGCGGTTCTGTCGCCAATGTGGTACCTTCTGAAGGGAGAAAAAGATGAGCCTCGTCGATCAGCATATACACTATGGGGTACTCTTCAGTAATACTCTCGACTTCCTCCTTTTCTCCGAGACCAGCCTGTGCCTGCATCTCTACCGTCGTGTATAAGGTACGTTTTGCCATCTGTTCTCGCGCGAATATTGAGACGATCAAACTCCTCAATTCATAGTCTCCGAGTCTACCTAGGTAAGATATATCCAAAACCGTTATCTTGCCGCCTTCAACGAGCCTTTCATCCATGCCTGTTTTGGAGAAAAGGTCCAATTGCTGTATCATCTGGAACAAAGTCTTCAAAGACTTCTTTGTGCTTTTCTCGGCTTCACCTTCATCACTGATCTTCCGATAAATGTCTTCAAAAGAAAAATTTCCTTCTTCCTTCAGTTCTGAGACGACCCGGCTCAAGAGAGTTCCCGTTGAACTCGTGACGTCTAGATCAAAAAGTTCAAGCCACTCGTGAACTTCAACTCTCGATAAAGCGAACTTCAATATCTCGTCGTAGTGTAGTTCCTCTTCACTTTTACGTGCTTCTTTAACGGCAGCTTCAGGCACTAATATATTGACGTCCTCATCCCAACTTTTAGGGGCGATATCGAAATTATCCATCTGCTCTAATTCACTTTCATTAGTATTCTCTTTTTTCAAGCTGTGAAAAACACTCATAGTGTCAACGAGAATCAGAGATAAGTTCTCGGAGTACTCTTCCTTCATCTTGGCAAAGCCTTCGGCGATAACACCTAATGTGTAGGATTTACCTGTCCCTCTCTTGCCTACAACGAGCATGCAGTGAGGAGAAACGATATCAAGATAGGCTTTGCCCATCTCTTCGTACTCGCCTCCAGGGTAAGAAACGTTCTTGCCTATGTATGCACAGCCTTTAGTACCTAGGTCTTTAGTTTTAGATTCTGAACGGCCGAATATCTCATGTGTTTCAAGCAACGTACCACTGCTGATCTAAAAAATCATTCAGTCACTAGAACAGTATCGGTCTCCGTCCTGGTCATATCACCGGTATACTCCGCAGTTATCG
>CAYXPD010000097.1:0-5009 GCA_964466995.1 uncultured Thermoplasmata archaeon
TGAACACATGTCAACTATGGCACTTTTCCTTGCCAGTTCCAAACCACATTGGTAGATAGGAACCGTTCCAAAGGGAAGATCGGTGGACTCTATCAATTTTTCTCTGATTTTATCTATGTCTCCGCCGGTGCTCAAATCCATTACCGCATCGGCGCCATATTTTTCCGCAATATTCAATTTTTCAATCTCTTCATCTAGGTCTACCTTGTCCTTGGAAGTCCCGAGATTGACATTGATTTTAGTTTTCAATCCTTTACCTATAGGCCGAGGTTCTGGTTGATGAATAGGATTATATGGTACAACGGCTTTTCCCTCTTTAACCAGTCTAGCAAGTTTTTCTGCTGATATCGGTTCTTCTCTAGCGCTCTTTTCGATTAAATCCGGTATTTCCGTTTTACAATCTTCAGGCAGAGTCATCATATTCTCATGAGAAGCGGGGCTTTAAAGCCTTTTTTATATCATTTATGACAAATATAGATATTACATTGTGAATAGAGATGTAGACTGCCAAAAATAAAAATAAGGTTTTGTTTCAAATTTTCTTATTACTATTCTACTTCGAACGTTTCTTCAACGATCAGATCTTTCTCCCTTACATGGTCGATTACTTCGATCTCTACGTCGTTTTCACCTTCTTCCCAGCCATCATCCGGAGAGATCAATTCAGGTCCGCTTTCGATAATCCCCTAATCGCCGCCTATATCATCACTCTTGTTCGATATTTCTTCTCTATCAAGATCGTCATAAACTTCACCATCAGGGGTCCTAGCTGTAACATATACTGACCATTCAATAACTTCTTCGTCGGCTTCAAAGCCTTCTACTTCCAGATACATCAATACATCCTCATTGGTGTATAAACAGGCTCCTCAAGTTATTTTCTTCGAACTGAATCTATTCTTTTTTTAAAAATCTTATCAATACTATCAGAGATATACTCTAAATTTTTGAGATATCATCGATACATCGGATACTTTTTACGGAACTTTTTCTTGAGCTTTTTCCTCAGTTTTTTGTCTACGTCTTCCTGCTCTTCCAAGGGATATCTGAACGGTTTACCCTGGTTGAAAGGCCCCATCATGATGTATTCCTTCTCATCTACATCTTGAGGCAGAGTTGGTTTTTTCCTCATCTGTTTTTTGATCAGTCTTTTCTTTTCTTCCTGTTTTTGGGAACTAGAAAGTGATTCAAAGAAGTTCTTCAGTTCGTCCTCTTTGAATCTCCTGAATCCGAAATCAGGCAGTTTCTTCTCTAGTTGATCTCTTTCAATATTGATCTCCGTTCCAATCCCCAAAGGATTATTGTTATAGATAGAATCGACCTTGATGAAGTATCCCTTGTCATCATGGACGATATAAACGTTATAAAAATCATCGGAACGGCTAGTCCAGAACACCCATCCCTCTGGATTTTCTCTGTAATCTTCCATGAAATTTTCCATTATGTCGTCTATGTTTTTCATCGCTCTAACAAGATTAAGATGTGCTTTTTATACCTTTTCACTTTATCTTACAATGTTAGGTCAGATATTTTAATCTCACATCAAAAACGCATCGGGATTCTCACTCATATCTATGAAATTGTTCGCAGATTCTTTCAATTCTTTCGAGGCGCTTTCTTCGAAAGCCATGACTTCGACTCTGACCCCTTCTGCCTGGAGATGATTTACAAGATGTGTGAAATCTCCGTCACCTGTTACAAGCACTACTACATCCAGCTTACTAGCTATCTTCAGAGCATCTATAGCTATCCCCATATCCCAATCGCCTTTTTTAGCTCCGCCGTAGTACTCTTTAAGTTTCTTTTTTTTGACCTCAAAACCTATATTTTCTAACGTTTCGAAAAAGTTCTTTTCATCAGGGGTTTCAGATTCTATAGCATATGCTATCGCTCTTGTCACTTTTCTGTTCTGCTGTGCTTTATCCAAAAGTGATTCGAAGTCTACCTTATTGCTGTAAACATTTCTAGCTGAGTAGTACATGTTCTGAACATCAACGAATATGCCGACTCTCTGGTCTTTATATATTGAAACCATACTCATTTCACCTTAACTATATTTTTTATTCTCTACTGCAAAGATATCCTCACTTAATTTAGTATTTTTGATTCTAATTATTTGAAGTGTCACGAAAGATTTAAACTTTGATATCTTTTAACTATTTTAAAAGACGTGATATCATGATATCTAGAGAGGAAGCTATCGAGATGATCCACGACAATATTGATACTGAGAATTTGAAAAACCATATGTTCGCAGTAGCTCAGATAATGAAGAGACTCGCTGAAGAATTAGATAAAGATGAAGAGAAATGGGAGATACTCGGTCTCGTACATGATTTGGACTACGAAGAAACAAAAGACAATCCCGAAAAACACGCTCTAAAATCGGCTGAGATTGTCGAAGGAAAGGTACCTGAGGATATGGTCAGAGCGGTAAAAGCACACAATCACGAGCATACAGGAGTGGAGCCAAAAAATGATATGGAGTACGCAATCCACGCTGCTGACGCTGTATCCGGCCTTATCGTAGCTACTGCTTTAGTGATGCCGAACAGCAAGCTAGAAGAGGCCAGGCCTGAATCAGTGGAGAAAAAATTCGATGATTCTTCTTTCGCGAAGAATATCGATAGAGATAGGATTCTTTATTGTGAGGAAATAGGTCTAAACAGGGATGAATTTTTGGAACTATCGTTGAAAGCTCTGCAGGATATAGACGAAAAGCTTGGATTATGAGATTGATATGAAGATAGAAAAGCCTAGCGATGAAGAACTGCAGGATCTTTACCGAAAGTTCGAAGAGCCTGAGATAAAAAAAGAAGAGGTTAGTTTGTCTGCTTTGGAATACAAAGGAGATTATCCTGACTGCAAGGGCGAAGCGGTCCTTCTAATCATAAAAGAAAATAAGATCGTAGGTGTTAGACACCAAAGAGGCGAAAAATTCGTTCTCCCGATGGGACGAGTCTGGGAAAACGAATCCTTCATCGAAGGCGCGAAGAGAGAAGCAAAAGAGGAAACTGGTCTTCAGATCGAGATCGAATCTTTTGAAGAGATACGAAAAGTTATCTTTGAATTTTCTGATACCAAACTGGAGAGGTGGCATCTTCTATTCGAGTCAGAGGCAGTTGGAGGAAATCTAAAACCCGAAGATGAAGAGGAAATAGAAGAGGTTAAATTATTCGAAGAGGAATGGTACTGGAATAAAGGATTCTATATCTTGAGAAGATGATTTTCTGTGAATCCAACAAACATAAATATAATAATGAAATAAGTCAGATTTATGGAGAACAATAATCAATCTCAAGATATCTTTATCAAAGAGCTTCCTGAAATATCTACTGAGCCCGCGTCTTTAGGTTTATTCGGCCTGGCCGTAGCAGCTTTGGTACTAGGCGTGACATATATGGACTTGGCTGATGCTCAACACAATGCACTTTTGATACCTTGGGTTTTATTCTTCGGTGCTACCACTCAATTCGTGGCAGGGATAATGGAATTCAAACGTAGCAATATCTTTGGAGCGACTGTATTCACCTTCTTTTCCATGGCGATGTACTCAATAGCTTTGACGGCATATATCAATGCATTCACAGAAGTCACGGTAGATACAAACCATTATGTGGCTGGTTTGATAGCTGTTTTGATCTTTTTATTGATCGTTACATTTGCCTCGATGATGACCAATAAAGTTTTGTTTTCGATAGTGGTGGTTGTAGATTTGGCAATACCCGTTTTAGTAGCCCATTACTTGTGGGGGTATTCTGGAGTTGTAGCAGGAATTTTTCTATTACTAACATCTGCACTGTCTTTCTATGCTGCAGCGGCTGTTCTATTGAACACCATGGCAGGAAAGACGATACTACCCTTGGGAAGTCCAATCTGGGAGCCGTGATTTAAACCGATATTGAAAGGACTAGCACTACTCTTCGTATTTGTTTTTGTGAACGAATTCTTTTAGATCTTCTCGTTCAGGCCTTTCCTTCTCAGTCTCTATCTGATCGTCGGTCATGTACTCTGTTGGCTCATCAGCGTGTTTCCCCACGTTTATCAAAGTGATAAGTCGATACTCGTCAGGTATATCTAGGAGATCTTTTGCGTCCCCCTCATCATATCCCGCAATCGGATGAGTTACTAATCCTAGTTCAGTAGCTCTCAACTGTAAAAACGCCGAAGCCATCCCAGTATCGAAAAGATGATATGATCTCTCGTCTACTTCACAGTCATCTTCGCTTTTGCTGAAAACAGCTATTATCAAAGAAGCTCCTTTAGTCCACTCATTGTAAGGACTGATCACGTCCTGCATCTTTTCCAGCATATCTTCATCATAGACAAAGACAAAATTCCAAGGCTGGTTGTTGTAGCAAGAAGGGGAGAGCTGTGCATGGTTAGCCAGATCCTCTATGAGTTCTTCCGTTATCTCTGTCTTTTCAAGAGCACGATACGCTCTTCTTTCATGTATAGCCTTTTTCACATCCATTTTTATCACGTCCTTTCTTTGAGTATCTTTTCCACCCTCTCTTTTCTATCTTCCTCTTCGATCTTGTCTTGTACAGCATTCGTCCCAGGGTAGAGTTCCTCATGATAGATGGGCTGTTCTTCTTTATAAAAGACGCCTATCGGTAGTCTTTCAGTCTCATCCGTCAATTCCATAGCTTTATACCTCGTTTCAACCGGATTCTCTAAAATCTCTACAGCTTCATTGTATTTTTGGTATTGGTCGTCGTGGAAAACGACGCAGGGCTGCAAGACATCGACTAGAGAGAAACCTTCATGTTCAACCGCTTCTACTATCAGGTCAGTTAAATGCTGGATATCCCCGGCGTATCCTCTGCTAACGAAACTAGCACCAGATGCTAATATCAACTTCAGCGGATTGAGAGGTTCTTCGATGCTCCCTTCAGGTGTAGACGGCCCTTGGTAACCCTTCTCGCTGGTGGGTGACATCTGACCAGTAGTTAGAGAATAAGAGCTGTTGTTGTGCACTATCATAGTGATATCGTTATTTCTCTTTG
>CAYXPD010000098.1:0-5005 GCA_964466995.1 uncultured Thermoplasmata archaeon
TATGAGAAAATACTGAAGGATATAGAAAAAGAAGACCTTTTAGAATATATGCACAACTCTACTAAAAAATTCGGTGATCTTTACGTTAGCGGATATAGTTTCATCCCTCCATCACCCTTCAGATTGAAGGACTGGGAACGTTACGATGTTTCTAGGCATGTAGGAGTTGGGTCAATATCTCCTGAAAATGGAACAAGAACTGTAGAGATATCCGAGTACGAAAAACAATACAAAACCATCGAAGACGACCTGAAAAGTTTATCAAAAAAGTCACCACCTGAAAAAACGATTTATTTGTTCCATGCTCCTCCCTACGAAACCAGTCTTGACAGAGCTGATTTAGATGGAAAGAAAGTTGATCACGCTCCTGTAGATGTACACGTTGGCAGTATAGCAATAAAAAGGTTCATAGAAGAGAAAAAGCCTTACATAACCCTCCATGGACATGTTCATGAAACCGTAGATATAACCGGAAACTGGAAGGAAAAAATCGAGAGGTCATTCTCATTCTCAGGTGTTCATAATAGCTCGGAATTGGCTCTCGTAAAGTTTGACACGGACGAGCCCGGAGAAGCTACTAGAACTTTAATCGATGTGGAAGAGAAATAAAAACTCCTCAATAATCTTTATTATTTTGCTCAACTGGGATCTTTTTAGCCGATTTATACCGAGAAGTTATGTGAGATGCCCAGGAGGTCTCTCTTTCGAGGTCCTCGTCGGTTATGTAGTGAACATCTAAAATTTCATCCGTTCTTTTTCCGATCCTTTTTTCATTTTCCTGGATCAATCTCTGATCCCATCTTTCGAACCAATTTTTCAGTTTATCTTTCTGCTCCTCAGTACCGCTAAAATGGACGATGAGATCGATATCGCTCTCTGGGCCCGCAGTAGCTTCTTTAGTGCTACCGACCACATAAAGATCTTCAACGCCGTATATCTCCGGGTCCAATTCTCTTGCCATCTGTTTGACTTTTTTCATCCTCCATTCCCAATGATCTGAGGGCTCTAAATAGGCAAGAGCTTGATTTGCCTCTCCGTCCATGGTCACCGTAAGGGTACCCCCTCTACTTATGTCGCCCACATCAATAACTCTAACCACTTCTTCAAACTCTTCGTATTCAGGTAAAATTTCTGTCAATTTGTTTTCTGACCTGAAGAACATCTCTTCTCTCCAAATAGTTTCTTCTTCTTCAGGATAAAGAGGTAAGTACTTTATGTCTGATTCAACCAGATCTTGAAAGAAATGTGTACCAAAAGAGAGTTCCGGTTCATATCCACGCCTTTCTTTTGCCACTTCCGCTAAAAGTGCAGTATTATGGATCTCTCTATACTTAACCGGAACACCTAGCTTTATGTCTCCTCTACTTCCCCATCTACCGGGACCCATTAAGATAAATTTTCTATTGGGTAATTTTTTATTGAGTTGACCTACTATCCTGGCGACTTCTTGCATCTTTTCTCTACTTTCTAGAGAGGCGTATTCTTCTGGAACCACGTAAACGATATATTCGAGATTTTCTATATTTCCTGTAGTCACGTACTTATTAGCTGAAAATAATTTTCTCTTGTCTTTTATGTCTCTAGGGATCTTAACTCTCTCCCTATCTAATGTCTGACTCTGAGGCCTACATTGAACTATATAGATTTTATTGCCGTCTGAAGCGAATTCGACATCCACTGGGAACCCTATTTTTTCTTCAAGTTTTCTCAATATCTTGTTCATCTTTTCTAGAAAATCAGTCTTATCGAACAGTCTCTCAAATGTGACTACCATATCTTCTTTATCAGGATCTAATATCAATCCTGAAGGGGTCTTGAGATTCCCATCTTCGTAGAGAGAAACAACTTTCTCTAGATCGGGGAAATCATCAGCATGTTCTTGCAGAAATTTCGAAACCTCTATAGTTTCAAGCTGTTTTTTTTCTAAGTTTACTACGTCCATATATTTAGGAGAATATTTGACCCTTTCATCTACGGTGGAATTCACTCTAAGGTTTGGTCTGTTGGGTGAAACAAGTATTGGATAATCGTCTCCGATCCTATCAACTGCTCTTGTAGCTAGTCCTGGGACGAGTCTAATCACACCATCATCCCTACCAATCCTCGGAGACCATCTGAATTCGTTTTTGCTGAAGGCGACACCTCCGTATGTGGGAAGATAATAATTTCCAACTTCGGTCCCAACTACCTCCTGAACCAATATCCCCATCTCCTCGCTAAAATCTAAGAGGCCACGTTCTTTTCGGTACTCTATTGGATCTGCACAAAACGTGGACGCGTAAACTTCAGCGATAGCGTTCATCAGATCTTCTAATCTTTCCTCCTCTGTTCCTTCATTTGGCAGAAATAAACTCTTGTACTTTCCCGAGAAAGCTGCACCAAAATTATCCTCAAGAAGGCTAGAGGACCTGACAATTATCGGATTTTCGTCTAAATCTCTAAGAATCTTTTTGAGACCTTCAACGATCTCTGATGGGAACATAGCATTTTTCATCAACTGTTCCACAAACGGTTCTTCATGTCTTATCTCATCCGGATCTAAATATTTAACATGAATAAGTTCGTCGAGATCATTATAATGTATGACATCCATGATCGTATCCGATGTTATGTACCAACTTCTAGGAAATTCTATTTCATTTGTGAATTCTTCATCAAATTCTTCTTGAATAATCTTATGAGCAAGATAGGCTCCCGAAGATTTTCCGCCGAGTTTTCCAGCTCCACGAGCAGGGCCAATAATCTTCTGTATCAAGGGTTCATAGTCTTCCACCTGAATATATTTTTTAGCGACATTAACAAAATCCAACCTGTCGGTGAAAAATCGCTGGATGAGTTCCGTCCTAATACTCATCTTGTCTTCCTCTGCTAAGGCCTTTTCAGACTCCGGCTTCCTGAAGAAACGGTTCAATTCCTCAGTTATCTCTACCAAAGGAATGCCTCTTTTTTGAGAAGCGAGTAAGAGTGGACGTGCTTTATCTTCTTTCAACCATCTATGGAATAGGTCAGATATCTCTTCAGGTTCTAGATCATCCTTAGCTAGGTCAAAAACTGTTCTTTGTACATCTCTTAATGAATCCAGATCCTGTTTTGGGTTCGGCATATTTATGCCGCACCATTTTGGCGCATCTTCATCTCCATCAGCAGGACATACTTCAGAGAGAAGTGTTTTAACCCTCTCGTTCTCATTTCTATATAAATGATATACCATCTTTCTAGTCATCCGGAGCAGAGTCCTAGGATCAGTCCTCATTAAAAGATCGATGATCACTTCCCAGTCATGCCTCTTCTCTGAGGATCTTTCTAGTATCTGTTCTTCTTCTATAATTTCTTCCTCACTTTTCTCCTGGACGAAGCTTCCGATAAGATCAGCTAAAGTATCTATCAACCGTCTTTCTTCTTCTAAAAAAGGACCCTCATCCTTATGCGGTTTCTTTTCATGATATGCCACATTTATCTCTCCGATCTTTTCACCTTTAACCGTTATGTCACTAGTTTGAATCCATTCTGTTCTTTCAAAATCTTCTGTAGAATATTCCTTCTCTCTAATTTTTATCTGAGCTGAAGTTATGTCTGGGTATTGCCAAGAAGGAGGTAAAGTTTCGACAATCTTCTGTAAAGCCTCATCCAATGAAAGAGAGGCATCGTTTACGATCTCAGATATCTTATAAAAACAATTAAGCTCCTTGATCCGTTCCTCTAGTTCGTCGATCTCTTCTATCTCTGAAGATATTAGATTCTCTTTACTTCCTTTTTTCGAAAGAGCATCATCAATCTTTTCTTCGTCCATGATCCCACCTCTGTATGACGAGTTATCTTAATAAAACCGGTATCCGCTATTAAACATTATTCGTTTCATACTCTTTCTGCACTTTTTTCTTTATCAAACCCTTTCCTTCTCTCCCATCTATCCTAACTTCTACAGCCTCATCGAGTTTAATATGTTTAACATATTCCATCTCCTCTTCTGAGTTTCTCTCCTTCAACCATTTCCAATCCAGCTTTTTCTCATCATCTACAACCATGTAACACGTTTCAGAAGATAACATATCATGGAAAAAGTGGGACCCCTGAGAAGGCTCAATAGTCCGACCCTCCGTAGGAGTCTCAAGGATGACTTTAGCACCCGCTATGTCACCCCATTTCACGGGAAGACCCATCCACGGGTCAGTGGTGCCCCATCTACCCGGACCTATAAGGATATATTCTTTCCCTTCACCTCTCAATTTTGCATTTATTTTCCGTATCTCTTCCGCAGCCTTTTCGCTATCGCTCATATCGAAATCCTCAGGCTTAACGTAAATCATGTCTTCTATCTCTTTTATCATTCCATGCCCTAGAACTTTTTCACTGTAACACACCAATTCACTCTCATCACATCCCTCAATTTCTATATCTTCATAAACCTGTCTAGAGACCATGTTTCGTATCTGTAGTACCACGAGTTCGGGTGTGCTTTCTCCATCCTTATCAAGATCGACGGCGAACTCGATCTCAACTGGATAACCTAAAGCTATTTCAGAAACTCTAAGGAGAAGTTTTATCGCGGAAGATAACGGAATTGAATCGTAATTTATTATAGGAGCAAAATCTACAACTCTAGTTCCATCCCTATGAATACCAGGATAGAGTCTATCATCCTGGGGAGAGTAGGTCGAAGCTATTTTATCCAATACACCATGTTTTTCTGCCTGTGAGATATCTAATTTAACAAGAGAGGTCTCCTCATCTTTTTCGACCACTCTATAAATTGATTCTAGATTGAGTGCGTAGAATTCTGTCTGAGAGTGAGGTATGAAGTCTTTGGGTGTCCCGAACATAGGAGATTTAGGACATTCAGGACAGAAAAAATATGATGAACCTCCTTCAACTATCTCCTTTCCCAATCCGAGAGCTAGATAAACGATCCCGTCTTCAGGATCACATCCTTTAGAAGAATAATAATTATAGGATTTAGCTACTCCTGAGATGGCCGGATAAAAGTACTTACCATGTTTTTTTCCTA
>CAYXPD010000099.1:0-4997 GCA_964466995.1 uncultured Thermoplasmata archaeon
ACGCCAAGACGATAGTTCTTTTAGAAGTTCTAAAACAGGATCTCAGGAGAGCGATCTTAGAAAAACACAGGTCTCGTCCTAAAGGGAAGTGTACTCGTTTTAAGATAACCGAAAGTGGTATAGTAACACCTTAAACCAAAAAATCAAAGAGATTCAAAAGGGTTAAATAACCCAGCCAAGTTTCTTCACCATGAAGCAGGTAAGGCCAGCCGATGTCAGAGATATATACGAGCTTCGTGCTGAAACTATCGACTATTTCTTTCCCGAAAGAGACGACGAGATAGATTTTTGGGAAGAGATCGCATCAGATTATGGAAGAGATGTACTTCATCTAATGTGTGGAACTGGAGAGATCTCCGTCGGACTTGCAAAGAAAGGATTCAAAGTCACCGCTCTAGATCTCACTGAAGCTATGATCTATGTCGCCGAAGACAGGATCGAAGAAGAAGGCGTTGACAATATAGAATTATTGAACGAAGATGTTCGATATTTTAATATAGATAAAAAATTTGATTTTGCCTTCGTCTCTACAGGAGATTACCATCACTTAACGTCTAGAGAAGATATAGACAAATTTTTAGCCAAATCTTATGCTCATCTAAGGCCGAACGGAGCTTTAGCGATCGAACTGTTTCCGCTTCCTGACGAAGATTTTCAAAGAGAGCAGAAGGAATTCGAACCATTAAGAGCTCCTCCCGAAGGAGTTGACGTATGGAAAACTAACCAGACCAGCTTCGATTCAGAGTCCCAATTACTTGAGATAAAAGAGGAATTGTTCGTCGACAAACAGGAGAAAGCCAAGAGTGGAGAATACGAGATCCAATTGAAGTTATTTTCTAAAGAGGAGATGGAAGACATCCTGAAGGAAGCAGGGTTTAAAAATATAAGGTTCCTAGATAATGAGCAGTTCACCCCATACCTAAAGGATTCAGATACTTGGGTAGTTATCGCCGAAAGATGATATCATCAAACAAAATCTTCTAGTGTTACTTCATCCTTTTTTTCATCATCATCTTTACAAGTTTTATCTTTATCTGTTCTCTCATCGCATCCATCATCAAAATCTCCTGAAAAAAGGTCCGATTGTTTGTTACCGGCTAAGAGAGCTCCTTTATCCCAGCCGAATACCTCCGTAACTCTAGACAGTGTCTTAGCTATCCTTTCGGCATAATATTTCCAATCGGCCTCTTTTTCTATCTCGTGATCAGGTAGCCAGGGCTCCACATCCTGCGGTGTCTTTTCTGCATTAGTGACTATCCACGAAACCTTCATCCCGGGAGTGAATTTATGACCCAATTCTTTCATCTTTTTGGCCGCTTGAACATTAGGCATGCTGTCCGGATTTTTGTAATAACCGAATCTTTTGCAGGTCCGAGATATCACCAATTTTTCTAACTCGATCTGACCATTTTTCACTTCTCTTATCCATTCTTTAGCTCTATCTACCGCTCCTTCTACATCGTCATCCAATATATATTCGAATATCTCGCGGAGAGCCTCGTCCTGAGCCTGAAAAGAGTCACTACGTCTCAATTCATATCCCCTGACGAGCATATCTTCTTCCGGCCAGATCACCCGACCGACGTAACGCTTTTTCTTGCCGTGGCTGAAGAATGGATTGAGGACTTTCTCGAATTCGAGTATGATCGCTTCCCTAGTATATTCTTGAGCTATCTCTTCACTTATATCTATGGTCTTTTCTAGATTTTCCTCCGGAGATTGGAAAAAAACGCTGTCAGTGTCGGAATATATCACTTTTAACCCATCGCCCTCAAGTTCGTTGATAAGTTCTTTTATATTCTCTCTAGCGAATGCGGTTATACTTTCCCCGATTTCGGGATCAGTAAACCTATAGAACGAAGAGGCGAAAACACCGTAAAACGAATTCATCAGAACTTTTATCGCGTTCTGAAGTCCTTTGTAATACTCTTCCTCTTTACCATCGGCTTTATTCATCTTATTTTTGACTTCATCCCTCTCTTCCATCAGATTTTCTAATATCTCTGGTAAAAGGCCTTTCTTTTCTTCAGGGGACAGGAATCTTGTCCCTGTAGGACTCTCTATATCGCCTCTCTCCGAAAGTGTTGTGAAACATATGTTGTTCTGGATTATTATACTGGGATACATACTTTTAAAATCAAGGACGCTAACCCAGTGATAGAGACCAGGTTCGATAGAGTGAACGTAACCGCCTTTGATCTTGCCCCGCTTTCCACCGTGAGTGGTTAAAGGTACGCCTACGTCGTTCTCTTCGGCTTTCCTGATCAATATGGAATCGACCAAAGTAGAGGTCCTTGGATTCAAGCCTTCTTCAACCGGAAGTTTTGCCACGGTTCCCATGTCCATGGCCTTGCTCAATACCTCTAGTTCTTTCAGCACTTTTAGGGCGAGTTCAGCATCTTTTACACAGTACCGTTTCACTCTCTCTGAATTCTCTTCCCATTCTTTATCTATCTTAGATGAGTCCACATCGTCTTTTTCTTCACCGAGCAGTTCTTCTGAAACGTGGTTCAGTGTTTCTCTCTTAAGATTGAGTTCGGACTTGACACTCCACCATGCGTCTGCGATGATCCTCCCGTTAACTGACCAGTATCTCTGTCCTTTTTTCCTCAACTTTCCTTTATCTCTTCCTAGATTTATCTCTTCGATACCGATCTCTTCCGCCCTCTCCTTCAATTTAGGCAGGTCATAACCATTTATGTTGTATCCTGTTATTATATCTGGGTCCTTTTCATAAACGTAATCTTGAAAGCCTTCTATTATCTCTTCTTCTGTCCCATCTAAACTCAACGTTTCTCTTCCCTCTTCACTCTCCCATGCGCACCCTATCGTCAGTAAACGATCTTCCTCCAAACTATTTTCTATATCGAAGCTCAAAATATCCAGGTCAGGTTTTATCGGCTCAGTATTTTCAAACTCCTCAACAGAAATGATTTCCTCCGTAGTATAATCATCATCGACCAGTTCTCCCTCAACTTTGACAGTAGAACTGAGATCGAAATCATAGATAAACCTTTGGACGAATGGTATATCAGCCGCTAGAACTTGACATCTATCTTTCAACTTCTTCCTGTAACCGGGCACCTTCCATGGATAGGTACAGACGACCTTTTTACAGTTCCTTTTTTCACCGTTCACCCAAAGTTCCTCACTAGTTATCTCCTTTATTTCCTCATCATCTTCCAATTCTTCCAAACAATCTTCTGGAGGATCGACAAGTTTGAAATAAGGTCTGAAATCGTCATATAGAAGAGTTATTGAAACGCCTTCCTTAGTCTTTCCAAAAAGCTCGATCACAACGCCGTCTTCAACTTTGCTGTAGGACCCTGAGAGAATCCTCACAGTTCTTTCGATCATATTTCACTCCGATACTATCTTTATGATATCTCCATCTTCAAGTTCGTGATCTCTACCAATTACTCTATCTGTTCTAGCGTCTACTGCTCTTATAAACCCTTCCCCGATGTCCGTATGTACCGTAAAAGCCAGGTCCTCAGCTGTACTACCTCTTTCCAATAGATATGCATCGGGAAGAACCCGTCCTTCTTTATCCGTATAATCGTTCTCGTTCTCAACGGGATAGACGACGATCATATCTAGAACATCATAAACGGCTTTCTCTAAAGTCTTCTGTACTCCAAGACCGTCATTCTTTTTTATGAATTTTTTGATCTCCTCTAAAGCCCTTTTCTGTTCATCAGATATATCCTGTCGGAGTATTTCGAAGTCGTTATCTCCAGGGATATAATCTACGATATCGTTCTCCGATGCCTTCCGGAGAGCCAGTTCATACTCTGCTGAAGTGGGAATGACAGGATAATCTAATCCCTCAAGTTCCTTTAATTGTTCGTCACTGCTGATATCGGCTTTATTTGCGGCGATTATCATAGGTTTGCTCTTTTTCCTTATTTTTTGAGCTAAACCAAACAATTCCTCCGAATCCCAGCTGGTCGGATTTTCAGGTAGGTCCAATCCTCTAAAAGCATTAGTCACCTCTCCTTCAGAGACGCCAAGCCCTGAAAGCTGATCGTAGATCACCTTTTCCACTTTAGACCCGCTTACCTCGATCTTCCGTGAAACCTTATCCCAATTTTTTTCTAAGATACCTTTCAACCAGTGGTCTATCTCTTCTTCTAAAAATTCTACATCCTTTTTGGGATCGTGTTCCCCCTTTTCACAGGGTTCACCTTCCTCGTCGGTCGACCCGCTCGAATCTATTATATGGATAAGTGAAGAAGCCTGTCTTAGATCATCTAAAAATTTGTTACCCAGTCCTCTGCCGGAATGTGCATCCTTGACAAGACCGGCCACATCGATCAGTTCGACCGGGACCATCCGTGTCCCGTCTTTACATGGAGAGTTGTTGGGATCACATTCTTCACCGATATCCTCATGAGGACATCGATGGGTGACATATCCGATCCCTCTGTTAGCGTCTATAGTAGTGAAAGGATAAGATGCCACCTCTACTTCCGCTCTAGTTGAAGCGGAAAAAAAGGTACTTTTACCTACATTCGGCTTACCTACTAGACCTACTTCCATTTTACTTACCTATTGTTTCAAATCTTGATTTAAGATGTCATATTGATCAGTCGATCTCGGTTCCACAGGAATAGCACATCATCGCATCCGGTTCAAGTTTTGTGCCGCATTCTGGACACTCTATCTTGTCTTTTTCACCTTCTTCCTCTGGTTCCCCTTCTTCTTCTGACTCTTCCTCAGTCAGATCATGACCACAAGCATAGCACATCTGAGCTCCCGGACTTAATTCAGTTCCACATTCTGGACACTTGACAACATCTTCAACTTCTTCCTCTGGTTCCACTTCTTCTGCCTCGACTTCTTTCTCTGGTTCTACCTCTTCATCGTGTTCCATCTCTTCTTCTACTTCAGCTTCTTCTTCTGCCTCGACTTCTTCCTCTGGTTCTACCTCTTCCTCGTATTCCATCTCTTCTTCTACTTCAGCTTCTTCTTCTGCCTCGACTTCTTCCTCTGGT
>CAYXPD010000100.1:0-4984 GCA_964466995.1 uncultured Thermoplasmata archaeon
CTTTGCTTATAGCTCTTCCACGTGCTTTTATCACCGCTTCTTCGCTTCCACTACTAAATTGGGTCATCAGCGCCATCACGTAACTCATCGTTTCTTTACTTCCAACAAATATAGTATTTTCATCGTCCATGCTTGTAGCCTCCTTTTTTACTGCGAATATCCTAAGTGATGGGTGGTATTAACTATTTCCGGTCAGTTAAGGATGTCTTTTCTGATTCTGAAATTTTTTTCTATACATTTAACTTCTAATGAGAATACCAAACAAGATATTACTCATAATTTTCAAACAAAATACTTTTATATTTTCTAAATCTTGCTCAGCCGGAACGGATGGTTGGCGCCATTTTAGTACGATGATGCAGAAGGAGATAAAAATGACGGTTATTCCGAATTATGTAGGACCTATGGCCTTAGGCCTTGAGATGGGCGTAATAACACCAGGGATGGATATCGTCGACGAAGTATTCAAAATTATAGAGCGAACTCACGAAGATAATCTGTTAAAAGACGGTGATATCATCTGTATAACAGAATCGATAGTCGCAAGGGCTCAAGATAATTATATCAAAGTCGACGAGGTTTCAGAACTCATAAAAGAGAAACTCGATCTTCCAAAGAGCGGAACAGTAGGTGTCGTCTTTCCTATCACTAGTAGAAATCGATTTTCGATGATACTCGAATCCATAGCAAAGTCGGTTCCTGAAGGAAAGGTTATCGTCCAATTTTCTTACCCTACTGATGAAGTTGGAAACCAAGTTATCTCACCTGAATTCGCAGATAATCTAGATAAAAATCCAATCACGATGGAAGATATCGAAGATGAAGAATGCATACATCCTATCACAGAAGTGAACTACATAAGATACTACCAAGAGATAATAGAGGAAACAGGAGCTGAGTCAGAGATCATTTTATGTAACGATCCAAAACAGATAGTGGAATATGATCCAGATGGCGTGATAGCTGCCGATATCCATACCCGAAGAAAAACAAAGAAATCTATCCAAGAAGAGATAGATAACTGCATTACTCTAGACGAAATCTGCACGGATGGGGAGGTTTGTTCCGAATGGGGGTTGTTAGGGAGCAACATGTCTAGTGGAGACAGATTAAAACTTGCTCCTAAGAACGGCGATAAAGTGGTGAGCGAACTTCAAAAAAAGGTAAAAAAAGAATTGGGGATAAAAATCGAAGCTATAATCTACGGGGACGGCGCCTATAAAGACCCCACGAGCGGTATCTATGAATTAGCAGATCCAAAACCAGCGGTAGCGACTACCAACGGTTTAGACCATTTCCGTCGAGGCGTGAAATACAAATACATAGCCGACCAGTACTATCATGAGGAAGACAAAGATCCAGAAGAGATAGAAAAGATCTTGGAACAAAAAAAGACAGAGGAAAAATCTGAAGCTTCGATGGAAAAAGAAGGGACCACCCCGAGAAAGATGGAAGACCTCTTAGGAAGCTTAGCCGATCTCGTGAGCGGTTCAGCAGATGCTGGAACACCTGTCGTTTTGGTAAAAAATTTTTTATGATTACCTCGAAACCAGTTCTTCTTTCTTCTCCTTATCCCATCTTTTGATTTCAGCTTCTCTCTTCAACGCCTCGCTCCTGTTTTCCATCTCTTCTACATGGACGATCTCGCACGGGAGTCTACTCCTCACGTATTTACTGCCGTTTCCCTCTTCATGCTGTTCGACTCTCCTCTCAACATCTTTAGTTATCCCAGTATAAAGTGATCCGTCCGATAACCGGAGAATATACAGGAACCACATAGATAGATATAACATTTGATCTTCAAATAATTTACCTTTTTTCAAGTAACAAAGCGTTGAAAGTGACTAGAAGAGCCATACCCACATCACCTATCCCTACAGCAATCCATAAAGTGACGAATCCAAAAAAGGTTAAGATCGCAAGTGCGAACTTAACACTTATAGAGGCGACGATATTTTCCTTCACAACTTTCATGGTTTTTTCGCTGATCTCCAACAAATAGGTCAGTTTCGAAAGATCGTCTTCCATTAGAGCCATATCCGCTGATTCCATCGCTGTGTCCGAACCGGCAGCTCCCATGGCTATCCCGACGTCACTTTTTACAAGCGCTGGCGCATCATTCACTCCATCTCCTATCATCGTGACTATGCCTTCTTCTTGCAACTTTTTTATCTCATCAAGCTTTTCGTCAGGTAGAATACCTGCTATGTACCTATCTATCCCCAACTCCTCAGCGACTGCAGCCGCGGTCCTTTCATTATCACCGGTTAACATCACAGAGTCAATACTATATTTTTCTAAAGAAGCCATGACTTCCTTAACTCCCTCTCTTAAGGTGTCCTCAAGTCCGATCAAACCTAGCGGTTTTTCTCCCCTCCCAAGCACCACTACAGTTTCACCTCTCGAAGTCATACTAGAAATCTCTTTCTTCGCTTCGCTTTCGAGTTGAAACATATCTGGGTTTCCTATCCTGTATTTATCTCCATCTATCACACCCTCAATGCCCACTCCGGTCAATGATTTAAATTCCTTTACCTCATAGATATTGTCGCCGTTTAGTTCCTTCGAGTGCTCGATGATAGGAAGAGCTAGAGGATGATCTGAACTTGATTCCAAACTACTGGAAAACAAAGCTATCTCCTTGGATTCTAACTCACTTAAAGAAACGATCTCTGTAACTGAAAAATCACCAGTAGTTAAAGTGCCGGTTTTATCGAATACGATGATATCTGTTTTTTTGATCTTTTCTATGAAAATACTCCCTTTGATCAATACACCTTTTTTCGCTGCCTTAGTCATCGAGGAAACCATGCTTACGGGAGTTGAAACCACGAAGGCACATGGACAAGAAAGAACGAGGAGTATCAACCCTCTGTACAACCAAAAAGTGAATGATTGATCAAAAAACAACCACGGTATGGTCGAAACACCTAGGGCGAGGAGTAGGATCGCTGGTGTATAATAATTAGCGAATCGATTGACGAATTTTTCCGTTTCCGCCTTTTTACCTTCTGCTTCTTCTACGAGTTTCACGATCTTGGCGAGTGTAGAATTCCGGCTCTCTTTAGTGACCTCGACCTTAAGTAAACCGTCGATGCTGAGAGTTCCAGCGTAGACTTCGTCGCCGGGTCCCTTCTCTTTTGGAACGGACTCTCCAGTTATCGCAGACTCGTCTATGGAAGAATCACCTTCTCTTATAACTCCATCAAGAGGTATACGCTCACCCGGTTTGATTATCACCTTGTTGCCGACCAAGACCTCTTCAGGAGTCATCATCTTCTTCCCCTCTTCGAGCTGAACTCTAGCCTTCGTCGGCGATAGCTCTAAAAGTTCTTTTAAGCTCTTCCTGCTTCGGAATACGGAGTAATCTTCAAGTCTCTCCGCGACAGAAAAAAGGAATATGAGGGCCGCGGCTTCACCCCAATAACCTATAGTGACCGCACCAATAGCTGCAACGACCACGAGACCGTCTACGTCTATATTGTGTTCATAAATCAATTCTTTCAAGGAAGACCAAGCTAAAGGTAAACCGCCTACAAAGACACCAAGACCCATAAAAACCCGCGATATATGTAATCCGTGGATTTGTGTCTCAGGTTCAGTGAGAAATAGGATCAGCGCTGCTAGTAAAAATAACCCTGTCAGGATAGTGTTTTTAGATTCCAAAAAGAATTTTTTCAGTGCGAGTTCTTCATGTTTAAGTTCGATATGTTCCTCCAGTTTTTTTACCCGTTTCTGACAGTATGGGCAATCATCTATAGATTCGTTCATCCATGATACAAAAAATTCAGGAATAGCGGGTTATAAATGGTTTACGTTAACCTCTGGTTAAGAAAAGCATACTCTAAATCCATTTGACCATCCGATTATAAAGACTGTGGAGTTCGTCGGCCTCCTCAACCCAATGTTGTTTACCATCTATGGTGGTTTCTTTCTTCCAAAGAGGCACATACTCTCTAAATTTTTCTAAACAGCTCACTGAAGCCTCGATAGCCTCTTCTACCTCAGAAGCACTAACCACGATACCCATTATATTCTCTCCTGCCTCGAGTATACCGATCCTCTGAGCGATAACTATACCAGTGATATCAAATTCTTTCAATGTTTCTTCTTTCACTCTTTTCATCTCATTTCTCGTCATCCCCTCGTATATCCGGACTTCTAAATTTTGTAGGTCACTTCCTTCTCTCTCTTTTTTAACAATATCACTAAAAGTCATCACTGCCCCAGAGTCATGCTTCACTACATTGTTTTTCAATTCTTCGAGGTCGAAGTCCTCTTCTTTCAGCAGGATCTTGCTTTTCATTACCTTCACTTACTCAAATTTTTAAGGATATTTTAAGTTAACCACTGAATATCATTATTTTTAGGTTATCTGTAGGATATCTCGCTGAGCGAGTAAGAACGTAAGGTCCCGCTATTTTTGACCAGGCTATGATTAATTTTATATGGGATAAATTAAATGATTTTCAATTAGATGATCAAAGGATTTTTCTTGATTTCAACGAATATAATACGTGTGGTCGTTTTTTTAATCGTGCCTGTGTTTCTGTATTATAAAAATAAAGAAAGACTCCCAACCTACTTATTATCACTCCTTTTTGTTTTGAGCATCACCTATGGTTTGAAATACGGACTCGGTATCCCTAGACCAGAGACAGCTGCGTGGGAGGTAGTGACCCCTCGTTTTCCTTCTGGTCACACCTCGATGGCTTTTACACCAATTTTATTTTTTAAATTCTGGAGATATAAAATTCTACTTTTGACCTATGGTTTTATAATTGCTTATTCACGCCTTTATTTCAATCTACATGTACCTGTGGATATTGTAGCTAGTATAGTCATCGGCATCTCAATACCTCTGCTCTTTCTAAGGTTTGAAGACCGGATAAATCAAAAGATCAGCTCTTTAACCGAGAACAGAAAAGTCTAACCAAGCTGGGGGTGGGATTCGAACCCACGGAAAACCGCTCTGCAGGCGGTC
>CAYXPD010000101.1:0-4965 GCA_964466995.1 uncultured Thermoplasmata archaeon
AAATCTGGTAGCATGAAACCTAAGAGTGAAGAAAGTCCTGAAGTATCTTCATCTAGAGAACCGAAATCGAACAAAGTCAGAGTGAAAACAGACAGCCCTACTGCTTATAGTTCTAAAAAGTCTTCTAAGGAGAAAGAAGGACTCCTTTCTAGATTAAATCTAGTTAGTGGAAAGAAAAAATGCAATGAATGCGGGACAGAACTCGAGTATAAGGAGGAATATCAGAGTCATTATTGCCCTAAATGTCGTACCTATAAATGAAGGTTCCAAAAAAGTAGACAATACCTTCTAAAAAACTCAGGAAGCATCTGAGAGAGTTGGTTCTAGAAAAAGATTAATAACTGACTTTTATAGCTTATAATATAAAATGGGCTATAATCAGGTTCAGATGGAGGGTGATTATCCTGGATATTGACAGGAGGACTTTGACAGGACTGTTACTCATACTCTTTCTTTTCTCTTCATGGAGCATAGGGATCGTGTTGGATCTATCTCCTGGTTTCGAAGAACCAGTTCAACCTATCATGAGTGAACCCTATCTGTGGCCAATACTTGTAATAGCCACGATAGCCCTAACAATTGGGTTACTTATAAAGAAGAGAACTCCTGCATATATATTGGCGGTGATTTTTTGGCCATCTGTAATGATCGGCGCCTACCTTCTCTTAATATTTGCTGAGAGATGGTCCTTATTCCTCATAGTTTTGACAATCGGTATATCTGCTATGGGGATATGGAAAGGATATAAAGAGGATAGTATGTCTGCCTATCTGGTAGGTGTTGCCTTGATTGGTGTCCTTCTTTTAGCAGCTATTTTTTTAGGAGGAGGTGGTGAATGGATATCTGAAGAGATAGGAGTTAATGGAGAAGCACCTACCATACCTTGGGACGACCCTGGAGTATTTGTAGAAACCACTTTTGGAGGCATCGGAACTTTCATGTTAATCATCTTGGTCGGTTTCATCCTTGTATTTTTACTCTTCCAGCAAGTTATGCCGGTAATTAGGTCTTCAACTGAAAAAGGAGATGATGAATATGTATTGGAGAATGAGCTTTCCTCTACAGTAGATAGTGCTGTGATGGAACTTCGTGAAGGAAAAGACATCCATTCTACTATCTTACGTTGCTATCAGCGGATGTGCTCTATCTTAGAAAAAAAAGGTGCGAAGAACTTTGAATTTATGACTCCTAGGGAATTCGAAAAGCAAGCGATAAGAACACTGAATGTACCGAATTCAAAACTTTCTGAAATAAGGGAGGTTTTCGAACTTGCAAAATACAGCGGCTATCGACTTGGAGAGGAAGAGAAAGACAAAGCTGTAAAGGCTCTTAAGGAATTAAGGAAGGAATTGAGGTGAATATGATGGTTAATTCTAGGGCAGGGTCTGATTCGATATATTGGAGTAAATTTCAAGAAATTCCTAAAAAGGATCGAGGGAATCTATTATATTATACATTGATGATCCTTATAGTTATTGGTCTTGTAGTAGGTATTATCCTTGTAGGTGGAATGGTTCGTTTCACATTAGCTATCTTTACTCTCTTTATCATCGGTTTCAATCTTCTAATCTGGTCGTTTGGCAGAACCGAACATTCACAGATTTGGAGTAGAGAAAAGAGATACGATGAAAAGGTGAATCTAAAGCTCAAAGATACCTCTAATCTTGTAGAAAGAGCCTTTAAAGGTATGGAATTAAGCCAGGCTCTTTTAGAAAAGGAGATAAGGAATCTCTATCTAGACAAACTGAGAGAGAACAGAAATCTTTCGATGGAAGAGCTTGAAGAACTTTTAAACTCCTCTGAAAAATTTCGGCAGGTCGTGGATGATGAAATAATATCTGATTTCATATTATCTAAAAAAGAAGATGTCGAGTCATCAGAAGATCGAGGAAATTCGGAATATGATCATAATCTCTCTGAAAGATTAAAAGGAGAGGGATACGAACAGTGGATATCTACACTGTTAAAGCACATAGAAGAATGGGAATAATATGGAAGATGTGACTATGGATGAGAAAAAAATAAAAATCAGGCAGAAAAGACCCTTGGTATATCTAGCCGCGTTCATAGTCGCTGGTGTGCTCCTAGGTAATCTTTTCGGAGGCGTTTGGGTCTATTTTACCGTGAGTATATTCTCTCTGTCAATTTTTGTAGTAGCTGTTAGATTACTCCCTCCCAAAGAATTTAACATAGATGTAACAAGAGAGTCAAATGAAGAAGGCAGAGACGTTTATGTAGATGACGAACTCAAAATAACTATAAATATTGAAAATAATGGAGGCAATCTTCGTTTTTTAGAGCTACATGACGTCCTTCCGAATCTACTTGATGTAGCTGAAGGATCTAATTATCGAGTACTTGAGTTAGATGAAGGCGAAGAAAGAGAAATCAGTTACAAGATATCATGCCCTATCACTGGAAATTTTGAACTAGGTCCGGTTAGAATAAGATATAGGGATGCATTAAACCTCTTTGAAAAAGAGGTAGAGATGGAGGAACAGATGGACATCCGAGTTTTGCCAAGAACTGAAGATATGGCGAAGGTGGATATCGATCCGAGCTATACCAAACATTGGCTAGGTGAGATAAAATCTAAAAGTATGGGTGTAGGGCGTGAATTTTTTGCTATCCGTGAATATCATCCTGGTGACGAGTTACGAGATATAAATTGGAAAGCAACTGCTAGATATTTTGAACCTCTCACTAATGAATATGAAGGTGAAAAATCAGGAGACGTTATCCTGGTCGTTGATGGATATGAGGAGGGGATGGTGGGAACTATGAAGAACAACACTATGAGAGCTTCTATCGGTGTTGCATCTAGTTTAGCAGATGTTTTACTCTCATCGAGGCATAGAGTGGGTCTTATAGTTTCGGGAGAATACATGAACTGGGTTTATCCTGGAACCGGTAAAAATCATTACCAAAAGCTGATGTCGAACCTAACAAAATTTGAAAGAGGAGGCAGCTGGGGATTGGAGGGGGTCAAGTGGCTGTTAGAAGAATTCTTTCCAAGGAAGAGTATGATAATCTTTATCTCGCCACTTACTATTCCAGAGTACAGTGATACTTTGGTGGATCTTTGTATGAAGGAATATGATGTTATAGTGATCTCTCCTGATCCATTAAAGATTGAAAAAGAATCTATGGAGGAGAACGATTATAAAGAAGTAGCTGAAAGGCTTTACAAGGCCGAAAGACAACAATTACTAGATAAACTCTGGTCCCGTGGGACCACTGTGATCGACTGGGACCCAAATGAGCCGCTGGAACCCACTTTAGAGGAGGTGTTAAGATACAGGCACAAACGCAGATGAAGATAGAATGGTGGTTCGTGCCTATTTTGATTCTTGTCACTTCTGGAGTGATGACTCTAACTTCACCATCGAACGTTTACATGGTTTTCCCCCTGCTTTTTGGAGTCGTTTCATTTATAGGTTATGTTATGAAGAGATTCTTCATACTGGATACTGGTATATTTTTGATGGTAATTTCTTATCTGTTCTCTAGAGCAAGTGCTGCCCCTTCTGTAACCCTTTTTAACTTGCTTGGGATAATGTTGTTTTTCTTTTTATCGATCGGTCTATGGTTCTACGCTAGGAATATTTTGCTCATCAGCGGTACTCATAGAGTTGGTATTGAGGGATCTTATATTGGATTATCGACTTTTAGAAAGGCCTCTTTGATCGAGATCCTAAACACTCTCTTGCTAGCAGTTCTTTTATCCATTATAGCCTCCTTTATCGCTTTTTACAGTTCTATAGGGATATCTATGGGTTCTATGCTCGAGACCTTAGTTATGGTCGTTCTCTCAGCTACTGTTTTTTTAATAACATTTTTGATCATCAGATTGTTTTCCTCAGAGAAAATCAAGATTAAGGATTAGGTAAATAATCTCCTGTTAATCACTTCTCTTTAGACGACTTACTATACTCTCTTCAGACTTTGAGATGACCTTTGTGCCTGCTAATAAATCTCCACTCCTAGTGGAATAAAATGTGAGGAGTAACATCTCGATAATAAATATCAGGAAATTTAAAATCGGTACTCTGAGAAGGTACTTAGTCGAATTTCTCAAAAAGGAATTTTTAAAGGAAATTTTAGATCCATATCCATCTACTACTTTGATCCCAAAAATCTTCTTTCCTATCGTTTCTCCCCATTTCCATTCCCATATTATGAAATAACCTATGAATAATGCACTATATGAGATGTGGACTAGAAGATCTTGTAGAGAGTTGATAAAGATAAGTCCTTCTAGGGTTATACCACCAGCACGCATGGGAGCTAGCCCAAGAGCGAGATAAAAATTTATATTCTCCATCCAGGTTTCAGATATAAATCCTATATTTCTCAATAGAAAAACTGCTATTTGGAAGATTAAGCGGATTACGACCGCATCGATGAAATAGGCTATAACTCTGAAAAAAGAATTTGCCTCAACATCCGAAGTTTTTGATTTAAGACCGAGCGATCTGTATTTTCCCGTTTTACCCATACGTAGAATAAAAATATTTTTGATACTAAAATATTTTTTCCTAGAAACTTTCGTATAATCTATGTTGAGACAAGGATAATTCACTCAATCTCATACATTTTTTACAGATGAAAAGTTAGGTCTTAGAATCGATAGAGTGGTCAAATTTGTCATAACGGAAAGAAGGGATGTTTTCCAAGTATTGATGAATCGAGTCGGAATTTATCTCATCTAGATAGAAAAAATTTTTCTCTTCTATTTCCTATTCTCCATGGTTGAAGATTGAGAATGTCGACTAAAGGATGTAAAGAGGTAGAGTCAATGGAAACCTCTTATAAGCGAATTTTAAAAGAAGATTACCTTATAATCCAGCTCTTTCTAGCAAATACATAACTGTTGCAAGGACGATAGAGAAAGCCAATATCAACAACCATTTATTCACATTCAGTGATTCAGGTATAGTAACAGGACCCATATCACTGTCTACC
>CAYXPD010000102.1:0-4956 GCA_964466995.1 uncultured Thermoplasmata archaeon
ATCATTATGACGTACCTGTGATACTCGGAATTTCGTTCATAACGACTTTCCTATATGTGTTTGGTTACTATATAGCCGACTTGATATACGGTTTCCTAGACCCACGGGTCGAAGTTGGTGCTGAATCAAAAGGTGTGTGATAACATGACGCGAGTGTACAGCAAACCCCTCATTTCTTTGTTTATCGGATACTGTATAGAACATCAGCTTGGTCGATTAATGGTAAATGAGAACGGATAAAAAATAAAATAAGGTGCATAATATGGTTCATTGGGACGATGTGAAGGCTAATGTAAAGGAACTGGTTTCAGACTTGAAAAGACAAAAGATAGGGATCATTGGGTTATCGCTGATAGTCTTGATGGTTACTCTTGGCCTCTTGGCACCTGTGTTAGCTCCTGGTGCAGGGGAAGAATGGAGTCCGATGTACGATAGATGGGCGGCTAATCCTGAAAGGGCTCCACCTAAGTGGTTCGATTACATAACTACGACTGATCATGCACACCATCATGTAGAGGAGGATTTTGAATACAACTTCACCTACGACACACGTAGAAACACGGAGAAAGCTGAACTCACCTTCACTCATGATATCGATTCAGATGTGCCTCCTCAGGACTTTTTCTTCAAGATTGAAGGCGAGGTCGAAGAATTGACTCGCGTGAGGTATACTGTGGAACGTCCTGAAACAGATTGGTTTAGGTTCAGCTTGGATCGTGCGGAATACGAACAGTATCTTGAGGACGGAACTATAGCTCCTCCTGAGCTGAGGGAAGCTTTTGTGGATAACGGTCGACAACTTAATACGGACACACAGATACCATTCCTCTTGGATGTGGAGGAATATGGAGAGTACTTTGAGGAGGGGCTAGTTCATGAAGACTTGAGAGAAGCATTTGAAGACCCTCCTGTAGGAGATCCGATATATCTAGCTGAAGATGCGGAACTTACAAGGGCCGATGAGTTATTCAGCCTAGATCGTGCGGAATACGAACAATATCTTGAAGAAGGGCATATAAGCCCTGAGTTGAGAGAAACATTTGTAGAGCAAGGTTTTACCCTTCCAGAAGAAACCAATCTGACAGAAGAAGAAGATACCGGTGTGTGGTGGCTTGTCGAGGAAGAAGGCACAGAAGATGAGGAACGATTATATAGAATAGAAGTTAGAGATGATGAACTAAGTATACGTTCAGATATAGAAATATGGTTTACTAGTGGTGAGAGAGATCATGAGGAAATCAGGATGGAAATACGCGATGATAACATAGGGTTGTTCCGCCATGAGTATGCAGAGGTTAGCAGTACGCCGAATCATGGAGCACCTTCCGATGTAGAGGGTGAATACTTCGTCGAAGGAGATCGGAGGTTTGAAGAATTCCGCATTGTAGTAGAAGACGACCGACTAGATGTGTATCATTATCCTGCTGAAAGATACGATTTTGATGAATGGGAAGTATTTCTCGATAGGAACCCTGGAGAGACAGGAGAATTTAGTTTATGGAATACATTACGTCGAAGCGGCGACTTTAGAGATCTAGCACGGAGTGTTGGCAGGAGTTACCTAGTAACATATGAAGGCGTTCCTTATTTAGAGATCCCCGATAGACATGATATAGGTAATCCTGCGCATGTTCTACAAAGTCAACTTAACGAGAACGTGCTTGATGGTGGTACAGTAGACGTATTGAGAGGAGAATATACTATAAGAGTAGAACTTTGGGGCGCTGAGATGAGTTCATTTGAGTTTGAAGAAGAAGGAACGACCTTTGAAATTGATGAAGATTCAACGAGTATTACCTTTTCTGGTGCAGTTTTTGGCCTCATGGGAACCGACAGAGGTAGAAGGGATCTATGGCAAGGTTGGGTCCATGGTGCCCGATGGGGGCTGCTCGCTGGAGGTATCGTAGCAATATCAACCATCGTACTATCAACTCTCTATGGGATGACTAGCGCTTACTATGGTGGTTGGGTCGACGAATTGATGTCAAGAATCAACGAGATAATGATAGGTATACCGACTTTGCCGCTTCTTATCATCATACTACTCTATTGGCAAAGTATCTGGGCATTCATCATCCTTTACGCCGCATTGATGTGGCGTGGAGCAGCTAGGGTCATCCGAGCTAGAGGTCTGCAAGTGGCTCAAGATACTTACATAGAAGCTTCTGAAGCCTTGGGTTCTGGTTCGGGGAGGATAATAAGGAAGCACATGATTCCTCAAATCCTGCCTTATTCATTTGCCCAGGCTTCGTTGTTGATACCAGTTGTGATAATGGCTGAAGCTGGTCTTCACATCCTTGGGCTAGGTGATCCTGGTATAGTCTCGTGGGGTACCATACTCAACGAGGCTAGAGCAGAAGGAGCTCTGCTTAACCCCTCCAGGTCCTGGTGGTGGGTCTTATTGCCAGGTCTAGGAATGGTGATGGTCGGCTTCGGTTTCATAGCTACTGGTATGGCCATTGAGAGGATAATCAATCCTAAGATGCAACAGAGGTGAAAATTAATGGCAAACGATACTGTCTTGGATGTTCAAGAACTATGCACTCACTATCTAACCCGAGATGGAGAAGTTAAGGCACTCGACGATGCTACATTCGAGTTGAAAAGAGGCGAATCAATCGGCGTAGCTGGAGAATCGGGCTGTGGTAAAAGCACCATGGCCTTTTCTCTTTTAAATCAAGTTCAACCACCTGGAGAGATAATGAGTGGTTCTATCGATCTTGATGGGATCGAAGTGACTGACCTAAGTGAGAAAGAGGCTAGGAAAAAGATAAGATGGAACAAGATATCGATGGTCTTTCAGGGTGCTATGGAGATTTTGACCCCAGTATATACAGTGGGACATCAAATGAAAGAGCCACTCAAGTACCACAAGGGTATCGAGGGTAAAGAAGCACGGGAGATTTGCGAAGAGTATCTTGAACTTGTGAATCTTGATGGATCGATATTTGACAGGTACCCTCACGAACTGAGCGGTGGACAAAAACAGAGGATAATCATCGCTACGTCATTACTCCTGGAGCCTAATGTCGTGATTCTAGATGAACCAACGACGGCTCTAGATGTTGTCGTTGAAGCTCGTATAATGAACGATCTCAAGCGCCTTAGGAAAGAATTGGACATAGCGATGATTTTCATCACTCACGACCTGAGTATCCTAGCAGAGGTATCTGATAAATTGGCTATCATGTATGCTGGTTGGATCGTTGAACTCGGCCCTGCCAATGATATTTACAAAGACCCTAAACATCCATATACAGAGAAGCTGATGTCTGCTATCCCCGATCTTCATACAGACATCGATAGATTAGAATACATCCCAGGGGTTCCTCCTAATCTGGTGGACCCTCCATCAGGATGTAGATTCCATCCCAGATGTCACAAAGCGATGGAGGTCTGCAGGGAGATGGAACCCAAAGAGTATGATGTAGGTGGAGTAAAAGTCAAGTGTCATCTTTACAGTGAAGACGAAAGCATAGCCGAGGGCAAGGAGGCGACTTACGATACGGCATACGATGATGAAACAGTGACACAGGAAGAACTTGATGAAGAGGTTCCGGAAGAGGTAGAAGGCGAAACAGATTTATCTACGGTTGGATGAACGGAGGTATGAAAAATATGGCTGAACCATTATTTAAGGCAAGAAACTTGACCAAGCATTTCGATATAACCCAATCTTTCTTTCAGAAATTGAGATTTTCTGAAAAACAGAAAGTGAGAGCGGTCGACGGTATCGACTTTGATATCCATTGGAAACAAAATTTTTCAGTGGTCGGAGAATCAGGTTGTGGAAAAACGACGATCGGTAAGTTGATAATGCGTTTATATAAAGAAACAGACGGCAAGATGTACATGAAGGGTAAGGATATAACTGAGATCGACTCAAAAGAAGAGATGAAAGCATACAGAAGGACCACTCAAATCATCTATCAGGATCCTTTCTCCTCGCTTGATCCGAGGGATAGGATTCGAACTATCTTGGAGGAGCCGCTACTGATCCATAGTCTAGGAGACACGAGAGAAGAAAGGACCGATATGATCCATGAAGCTTTGGAGGAAGTCAGACTGACTCCTCCCGAGAAGTTCTTACGTCGATATCCTCACATGCTCTCAGGTGGTCAGAAGCAGAGAGTTAATTTAGCGCGAGCAATGATCTTGAGTCCAGACTTCGTGGTCTGTGATGAGCCGGTTTCTATGCTGGATGTGTCAGTGAGAGCGGAAGTTCTCAATCTGATGAAGGACCTTATTGATGAAGAGGATATCACCTACTTCTACATCACCCACGACATATCTACAACTCGTTTCTTCACTGATCACATAGGCGTGATGTATCTAGGTGACTTGGTAGAGAAAGGGCCTGTTTCCAAGGTTTTAGATGAACCTGCTCATCCATACACACAGGCTTTAGTAGTAGCTGTACCTGAACCGGAACCGGAGAGAGGCCAAGATATAAAAGAACTACCGATCTCAGGAGAGATCCCCGAAGGTACGAACATCCCCAGCGGGTGCCGTTTCCACCCAAGGTGTCCACACGCAGAGGAAATATGTTCGAAGAAAGAACCGGAGGCAATAGAAGTTGGTAAAGATCACACAGCTAAATGCCACTTTGCAGGTGAGATCGACTTCGATTACGAAGTGGTTACCTAAAACCTTTTCTTATATATTTAGTACATTTTCTGTTGGAGGTTTTGAACGATGAATAAAAAGGGGGAAAGTGGGAGTATACTTTTGAGGATTTTATCAGATAGGAATATACAGATCGGATTTACTCTTTTAGCTGTAGCTCTGATACTCGCCTTTGTCGGTGCCTTACCTGAACGTGTTTCTTCTACCGAAGATGATGAAACAGTGACACAGGAAGGTGAGAGTTTTAGAGCTATCACCCAACCATATTTGCCTATAAATTCTTCCATGACTTTCTACTATGAGATAGAATCTGAAAATGAAGACAGAGAT
>CAYXPD010000103.1:0-4930 GCA_964466995.1 uncultured Thermoplasmata archaeon
ATAGTCAGATAGAGATGGTCAAAAAGGTCAAGCGTTCTGAGAACTGGATCATCCGGGATCCTTATACCGTCTCACCAGATATCAAGGCTAGAGAAGCAAAAAAGATAATGGATGAAAAGGATATCTCAGGTCTACCAGTATTGGAAAATGGAAGATTGATAGGAATAGTAACCAAGAGAGACCTTCGATTTGAGACTGAACTTCATAAAGACGTAGAAGAAGTTATGACGTCTGAACTTATCACGGCGAGTCCAGGAACGGATATGAAGGAGGCAAAATCTATACTGAATGAAAACAAGATCGAGAAGCTTCCACTGGTTGACGAGGAAGATAAATTACATGGATTGATTACAGTCAGAGATATAGAGAAAAAGAGAGAACATCCACACGCTACGATGGATGAGAACGGACAGTTGATGGTAGCCTCTGCAGCGGGACCTGATGAGTTCAATAGAGTAGAGCGTTTAGTCGAAGCGGGCATAGATATGATAGTGGTGGATACAGCGCATGGCAACTCTAAAGATGTTATCAAAGCTACGGAAGAGATAAACGGAAGTTTCGATGTTGATATAATGGCGGGCAATATAGCCACGCAAGAAGGCGCTGAAGCCTTGATAGAAGCTGGAGCAGATTCTCTGCGAGTGGGTATAGGACCAGGGTCCATCTGTACAACTAGGATAGTCTCAGGGATAGGTGTTCCGCAGATAACCGCGATAAGGAACGTCTTTGAAAAAGCGCATGAAGAAGGAGTTAGTGTCATCGCCGATGGAGGGATAAGATACAGTGGTGATGCAGCAAAAGCGCTTGCCTGTGGGGCCGACGCTATAATGTTGGGTAACATGTTAGCAGGTACTGAAGAAGCTCCAGGTAGAGTGGTTTTCCGTGGTGGTAGAAAGTACAAAGAGTACAGAGGGATGGCGTCCATATCTGCCCTTGAACAACGAGAGAAGAACAGGTATGGTCAGGATTTTGAGAGTCGGGAAGAATATATCCCAGAAGGTGTCGAAGGTTTGGTTCCGTACAAAGGGACAGTTTCTGAGGTATTACATCAGATTGTAGGCGGTATCAAGTCCGGTATGGGGCATCTTGGAGCGAAGACAATCGAAGAGATGCGCGATGCTGAGATCTACGAGATAAGCGAGGGCGGTAAACAGGAGAGCCACCCACATAACGTGGAGATAACCGAAGACACTCCTAATTATCATTGGAGAGGAGAGAGATAAAAAAATTTCAGCCCCTACATGATTCTATCGACAGTCTTGACGAATAAAGCCATCGGTCCGCTCACTAAGATCGGCCAGATATCGGTACTGAGATATAACCCTGGTGTGGATGGATGAGATTCTAGGAAGGGCCAAAAGACAGCATAAGAGTATCCTGATGCAGTAATCAAGAGGCTGTCAAGGAAAAGGTGTGATATCGCTCCTATGCCAAGTAAAATGAATATCATTTTGGAATCTTTTTGAACCGTTAATAAAGAACCTATCGCTATGATTACAAGAACTCCTCCAACAGTATGTATAGGTCCCCAAGAGAACGGTACGCCAAAAACTTGTTCTAACTTGATAGGGTCCAACAAAAGTCTTATCCGATTTAGATCTGGTAAAGCGGCACCAACCATAATCGCGGTTATATGAGGTGATTTTATCCGTTCGTATCTCCAGGATAAGATCATCCCTATGGTATAACCCACAAAAAGGTGTGTCAAAAGATCAGCCAGAGCCATCACCTCTTATTAGAAAGAGTATTGTTTCCCTTACAGTCAATGAATCGTTTCTAGGTTCAAATGCAAAATTTTCTTTATCAAACCTCCAACCTCCTATCAACCGCAGCCCTACCCAACCCGCTCCAAGTAAAGATATGCCGTACATGTACCCGTAGCGCCAGGAAGGTCGTATTATAGCGTTTCGTACATGGACAGTCTCATTCTCTTCTGCAGTACCGAAGACACTAATTCTATCGCTTTCGTCGATTTCTTCTTGTAGACCAGTAAGTTTAAGTCGTGATGTTCTCTCACCACTCTCTATCTCTATTGTCACGGGATCTGTTTTGATGACTTCTCCATCGATTTCTATTTTTTCCTCTTCGTATCTTTCATAGTTTTCTACGAGTTCGTCATTGCCAGGAAATCTTCCTTTTTCTGGAGCCGGAGTGAGTGAACCGTACCAGATGAAAAGGAATAAAAGGATTATAAGTAGAGTTATCAAAGCTATCGCTTTCAAACGGTCGTATTCCAACATCAATGTTGGCAACCTTTCTTAGATATTTGTCTTTTGTCCTTTTTGCATTATCGGTAATGATTAAATAATATTATCTCATGAAGACATCCATGACGATATTAGTTACAGGATCGGCTGGATTCATAGGTTTTCATGTAGCGAAAGGATTGCTCGAGAGGGGAGAGTTTGTTGTTGGTTTAGATAATGTGAATGATTACTACTCACAGGATCTCAAGTGGGACCGGAATTCTGTACTTGAGGAATACGATGATTTCGAATTTTTCCATCAGGATCTTTGCAATCTAGAGGCTTTGAAGGAACTATTCGAAGAGAAAAACATCGATAGGGTCTGCCACCTAGCTGCTCAGGCAGGCGTTCGATATTCAGTAGAGAATCCCCATGCCTATGAAAGGTCTAATTTAAAAGGATTCACCAATGTTCTAGAGATGGCTAGACATCACGATGTTGAAAATTTGGTATATGCTTCCTCTTCGTCAGTGTATGGAGGCAATGAAGAAATACCCTATGCGGTAGGAGATGATGTGAACGAGCCTGTATCTTACTACGCAGCGACTAAAGTCGCTAATGAAGTCATGGCTCATTCCTATAATCATCTTTACGATATACCATGTACAGGTCTGAGATTCTTTACGGTTTATGGACCTTGGGGAAGACCGGACATGGCGATGTTCAAGTTCACCGATAGGATAGTAGATAGTAGACCGATAGAGGTCTATAACTATGGGGATATGAAGAGAGATTTTACTTATGTGGATGATATCGTCGAAGGTGTCATAGCGAGCTTAGAGAAAAAATATGATTACGAGATCTTCAATCTTGGTAACAACACTCCCGTTGAACTGATGGAATTCATCGAGATGTTGGAGGACGCTCTAGACATGGAGGCGGAGAAAGAGATGAAGCCCATGCAACCCGGAGATATGAAGGTGACTTATGCTGATATTTCTGGATCTAAAGAAAAACTAGGGTTTGAACCTAAAACCGATCTGAAGGAAGGTATAGAGAAGTTCGTGGATTGGTATAAGGAGTATTATAGCGTGGATATCTGAATTTTGAAGGTTTCAAAGCACTTTGTATCGTCATGCAAAATCCTATATATGATATCATAAATACTCCGCGGGTCGAGCATGGATAGGACCGCTATAGTGAATTGGTTGAGACAGAGGATGGGTCGTCCCAGCAAACAAGAGATATTAGAAGGAGATATAGTTCCACTTCTATTCAAATTGGGATGGCCGTTGATGATAGCCAATCTCCTGCAAACCGCATACAATCTAGCTGACACTTTATGGCTGGGTCGTTTACCTCCGCCCCAGAACACATTGTCTGTTGGCGCGATGAGTCTCGCCTGGCCTTTCGTATTTTTACTTTTATCTATAGAACTCGGTTTGGGCATAGCGGCTGTCGCTCTCATCTCGCAGCATACCGGAGCGAAAAGGTACGACAAAGCGAATGAAGACGCGGGCCAACTCTATTTCTTACTCATCGTTTTATCTGTTGTTCTGGGAATTGTAGGATATCTGGTTTCCCAACCTTTTATATCCATCCTTGCTGAACAGGGCGAAGTGGTCCCTTATGCAGTGGACTATCTTGAGATCATCTTTTTAGGATTTCCCCTACTATTGACCTTTGCTGCTTTCTCTTTCACCTTGCGAGCTTATGGTGATACTATCACTCCTATGGCCATCATGTCTCTAACCGTGGTTTTGAATATCGTCTTAGATCCTGTTTTGATATTTGGATTGGGTCCATTTCCTGCTTTGGGGATTAGAGGGGCCGCGATAGCTACGGTTTTCTCTAGAGGGATCGGTGCTGTTATCTCTATTTACCTATTATTCACAGGCAGAGTAGGTATAGAACTGGAATTGTCTTATTTGAAGCCCCGGTTCGATAGGATAAAGAAGTTCTTCAAAGTAGGTCTACCCGCAACAGGTGCAAGAGTATTTGACGCGGTGGGGTTTGTAGTGCTAACTGGTTTACTCGCTCGTCTACCTCAGCAGAAGGAAGTTTTGGCCGCATATGGTATCGGAAGTCGGATCATCAATATCACATTCGTTATTATATTTGGTTTGGGCATAGCTCTGAGTACTATGGTCGGACAAGCTTTAGGGGCCGACAAGAAGGAACGTGCTGACAGGATAACCAGAAAAGGCATCCTGTTGATGGCCTCTTTCATGATAGTGATCTCGTTGGTTTTGGTTATTTTAAGATATCCTCTCATGACTTTTTTCATACCTGATGATCCCACAGTTATCCGTATGGGTGCATCCTTTTTAGCCATCTTGGCGATAGGAGGTCCTTTCTTCGGAATATTTGAGGCTGTCTCCGGCGCTTTAAACGGCTCTGGACATACTTTAAAGCAGATGTTTCTAAGTTTGACTCGATTATGGGTGATCAGGATACCATTCGTTTTCGTCTTTGCATTCTTATTGACTATGGAATCCACTGGAGTATGGTTTGCTATAGCTCTAAGTAATGTCATCGCGGGTTCCGCCGCTTACCTAGTTTACCGTCGAGGTAAATGGAAAGAGGCGATAATATCGGAGGCTCCTAAAAGAAGGATTTGAAACTTCGTTTAAAGTGTTTTTTTCCAAACTGATAAATAGATTGTTAAAATTTGAAAAAGCATGAAAGAAGTAGAGATCACGAATTCTGGTTTAAAATTTGAAGGCGATTGGGAGGAAATTTGT
>CAYXPD010000104.1:0-4922 GCA_964466995.1 uncultured Thermoplasmata archaeon
ATTTTGCCTAGGACTTTTCTGCATTTTCCAAGTTGATTCAGCATATCCGATCTTTTAGCTCTTCTAAGGGCCTCCTGACAATGAGCGAGTGATTTCTCTAACCTATTTTTCTTTAAATAAAACTCAGCCAAATGACGATCAACGATCAATTTATAGCCCTGTTCTTCCAATTTTGATTTGATCTTCTCGCTGTGCTCGAGATATTTTTCTGCTTCTTTAATAGAGTTTTGAAGTATTTTCAATTTCCCCAAATAAGTGAGCGACATCCCCATCCCATGGTCGCTTTTTGCTTCTTTAAAGACATCCAACGCATTTTTAAGAAATTCAGTTGATCTATCTAACTCTCTCATATCTAAGTGTACTATACCGATCCACAAATTAGAATATCCTATATTCAGCTTGTCTTCTAGTTCTTTCCTTATATCCAAGCTTTCTCTAAGAAGATCTAAAGCTCTTTCGAATTCACCCTTTCCACGGAAAGCTAGCCCCATGTTATATAGAGAATAGGAGATCCCTGATCGATCTTCAAGCTTTTTCTTCAACTCTAAACTACGTTCATGATATTCAAGCGCTTTATCAAATTCTCCTTTCCCAAAGTAGCTCACACCTATATTATCAAGGCTGGCGGAGATCCCGTGTTCATCTCCAATCTCTCTTTCTATTTCTAGTGATTTCTGGTGATATTTTATAGCTTCATCAAGCTTACCTAGATCGTAGTATATTATACCGATATTATCCAGAGCTGAGGGCGATCCCTCCCTGGATCCTATCTCTTTTTTGATTTCATTCACTTTTTTGTAAAATTCTAGAGCCTTATGGAGCTTCTGAATGTTTCTATAGACCACTCCGAGATTGTTATAAGATTTAGCTAAACCACTGAGGTCATCTGTTTCTTTCCTTATCTCGATAGACCTCTGTAAGTATTCTTTTGCCTCATCAAAATTGGATTTATAATAAGCTATTGTCCCTAGATAATGTATCGCCTCGGCTTTGTCTTCTTTTGAACCGATATTATCTGATATCTCTCTCATCTCTTGAAAGAAGTTCTGACATTCTTCAAATTCATTTTTTCGCAGACACACCATACCTTTTTCTTTCAATAGTTGACATTTTTCTTTTTGGTCTTCTTTAGAGAGCTGTTGAAGTTCCGATAAAATTTCTTTTCCTTCTTCAATATATTCTAGCGCATTCTCATATTGGCTTATATTTCTCAAGCATCGGGCTATTTTTTTATTTAAGCGTAGTACTCTTCTCTCGTTCTCGGTTTCTTTTCTAGCTTTTTTAAGGTGATCAATCGCTTCTCTATAATCTTCGACTACTATTAAAACATCAGCAATTTTTTCATGGACCTTACTTTTATCTTTCCCTGGGATGGGATGTTCATCTAAAACCGTCAATGTCTTTTCGAATAAATTTATGGCTTTTTCATTTTCGTATAGTTCTTCAGCTTTTTTTGCCCCTTCTATATATGATTCAACAGCATCTTTGAATTTATCTGTTCTCTTGAGATGTCTACCCTTCTTGAGATGATAATTTTCGATATCGTCTTCGTCAAACTTTTCTAAGCTTTCAGCTAGATTTCCGTGAAGGTTTTTTTTCCTAGATTTAGACAGATTTTCGTAAACAGTGAACCTTGTCATCTCACAGTTGAAATCTAATCTATCCTCTGATTTGTTTACAAGAAGATTATATTTTTTCAGATTTTCAACAGTTTCTTTGATTTCATCGTACTCTTTGTTCTTGAGCGCAATAAAGATCATATCTTCAGGGGATTCGTAATCCATACAGCTACATATCTGAAGTATTTTCTTTTCATCCTTCTTTAAATTTTTGAATGTAGTATCATATATTTCCTTCACTTTTTCCGGCAATTCTATCTCGTCTGATGTTTCTATATATCTATGTTTCAATGGTTGGACTGCACCTTGTTTTAGCAACTCATCGGTTACAGCGTCTATGAATAAAGGATTGCCTTGCGTGCATTCATAGATCGTATCGACGAATTCACCTGGTATGTCATTTCTTCCGATCTTAGAGATCAGTAATTTTTTGGTGTTTTTCCAATCAAAAGGTTTTAGTTCGATAGTTTTTGAATTACCAGATTGAACGACTTCCTCTAATGGATCAGCAGAGGCAGGATTGATTATTTTTTCTTTTCTACATGCTCCTATGATGTATAGTTGGTCTTGCTCAAGTTCATCAGCGATGTATTTGAGGGATCGAGTTGAGAGCGAATCAAGCCACTGGAGATTATCTAGTAAGATAATGATCGGTCTTTCAGATGAAAAACGTTCTAGTAAACTTTTGATAGTGTCGAATAAACTCTCTTTTGAAATATTAGCCTCTTTAAAATTTTCCTTCCAATCTTCCACTTTAGGGTCTAGAAGTTCCAAGAAGTAATCATCTTCTTCGATATCTTGTTTCTTTTTCAATAATTCAGAAAAGATCTCTCGGAAAGGGAAAAAAGACTTAGTTCTTTCTAGATGTCCTTCACCTTCGTAAAATTCGAAGTTTTCATTTTTAGTGTGTTTAAATTCTTTTATGAGCCGGGTTTTTCCGATCCCGATACATCCTCTTATGAGAAGGATATTGGATGTACCTTCCCCTTTTTCCTCTATAAATTTTTTTAGGTTTTCCATCTCTTCTTTTCTATCTATAAAGACGTCTTCATCACCTATCTCTGTGAGATCTAATACTCCATCATCTAGGTTGTTTAGGGCAAAAAGATAACTATTCGGTCCTTGGATGTATTCCTCGATATCACTTAGTTTTATATCGTCAACTGAGTTTTCAGTTTTAAGACGTAGGTTTTTTTCGCCGATATCCTGTTTGAAATTTTTTGCACTCTTTTTTCCTTTCTCTGTCAGAAAATAGACATATCTTTTTTGAGAAGTCCCCTGAACTCTTCTCGATTCCTTGTATATCATTTCATTTTCTTCCAACTCGACAAGGAGTTTACTCACTCTATTCTGAGATAATTCTACGTTTTGAGCTATCCCATCCTGACAATAGGAAAAGGGGTATACTTGGTTTTCAATATCCTCGTCAGTATCATATAGATAGAGTAATATCTTCTTCCTTCCCGGAAGGCTATTCATCGGTGAGTATATTGATTTTTAACTATTAAAGATTGTTCTAATTACCAATACTTCTTCATATTTAAACGATGACTTTAATAGAATTCTTTAACCACATACCCAAAAAAATTTTTATATCAGCTCCTCCTTCACATTTTTGAATAAAAATTAAAAATTTGCGGGCAAAATTTAAATAACATGATTATAAGAAAGCCCGCTTAGTTATGTAGGAACTTAGAGGGAAATAATGGGTGTGAAGGGAAAAAATAGAATATTGTTGCATCTTAAAAATCTTTCAACTAATAATGGAGACCAATCAATAAATTTTCACGATAACGGTGCCGAATCATATCTTATTTGTCAAAAAGGAATTGCGGAGTCTGTTGACCTTTCTATAAGTCGAACCAGCCGTCTTATCAAGAGGTTAGTGGAACAAAATCTATTGAAAGAAGAACTTGGTCACGTAAAAGGCCTAAAAAGGAAGAGAAAGGTATATTACTTAACGAAAAAGGGTCGGAAAAGGGCTGAGGAAATACAAAAGGAATTGGAAAAGAAAGAAGTCACTGTAAAGACAAACTCCTCTAGGACCGATATTGAACTTAGAGAGATTGGCTCTTACATTAATTCCCGAGACCCTCTAATGAAGGCCTTGAACAGTATTGATGAAAATGATGTTATAGACCTTACTGGGCAAAGTTTGACAGAAGAAGATATTTTCGCTGGTCGATCTGATGAATTAGAGTTCTTGACTGATCAATTAGAAAGTACGATACAGAGAGAGGGCGGAGCCATATTGATAAAAGGAAAAGCCGGAATCGGAAAAACGAGACTGGTTAATGAATTCAAGCAGCAGATGCAATCAGAAGAACTGGATTTTCTAATCGGAAAGGGGCATTTCGAAAGTTCAGAGCCATTTCTACCCTTCAAAGATGCTTTTAGCGATTTCGAGGATCGAGATCTTCCTACCCCTATGCAACTTGCTGAGAAGGTTGACAGCCCATGGAAAGGAAACGAAGTCGGAGGGGAAGAAAGAAAAAACGTGACAAATAAATTTACAGAAAAAAGAGACATGATCTTTTCTGAGACTAGTAAAAAGATCAAATCGCTAGCTGAAGAAAGACCAATGGTTATTTTTGTAGATAACCTTCAATGGGCTGATAAGTCTACATTGATGCTTTTCCATTATCTTGCGGACAGGTTAAAAAATGTTCCTGTTTTATTGATAGGATCTTACATACCCGAAGAAGTTCAGCATGACGATTTTCTAAATGAGGTTCTACATAGGTTGAATAGAGAAGATCTTTTGGAGGAGTTAAAGTTAGGTCCTCTAAAATCCGATCATGTAGAGGAGATACTCAAAGGAGTGGTAGGGAGAATTGATCTACCTGAAGATTTCGTACAATTAATCTACGAAGCTTCTGAAGGTAACCCACTATTTTTAAAGGAATTGACTAAACAAATGTTAGAAGACGGAACCGTCGATCCAAAAAATAATAAATTTCCAACCTCAATAGACGAGATAGATGTTCCAGATGTTGTAAAAGATATCACAAGGAGGAGAATCAAAAATCTAGACCAACAAAAGCTCAAAATTCTACGAATCGGGAGTATAATTGGAGAAGAGGCCCAGTATGAATTACTAAATTCTGTGAGTGGGATGAAACCAGTGAATCTTTTAGAACATGTCGATATTTTGACTAGCACAGGCATACTTAGGGCTAGCCAAGATGAAGAGACCTTTTGTTTTGAACATGGATTGATCCAACGAGCTATTTATGAGGATATTCCAGAGCCGTTGAAGAAAGAACTACACCATCGAGTAGCAGAATCTATAAAAAACGAATT
>CAYXPD010000105.1:0-4921 GCA_964466995.1 uncultured Thermoplasmata archaeon
TCTTTCAGTGAGTGTCTGATTTTAAGAGAGATAGCTTTTCCTATTATGACCGCAATAAAAAGGATGATAATACTTACCAAGAGATCTGATAAAGTGACACCACCATAAAGGACTCTATCGAGCATCAGATACCACTCTCCATGACGAATTTGGTTCCGCCTTTTATTGGGCTTTTTTTCTTTCTATATATTTCTCTAGCTTTGATCATATCCTCTTCTATCGGCTTATTGAAGAAACCGGTCTCTGAAAGATCCTCCTCTTTTATGGACAACGCCCCTTTCATACCGACCTTTTCCTCGTCATAATAGATCTTCATACCATAGGCGTCGAATACCACCTTTGTTACTTCTTTCCATTCTTTAGTCCGGTTCACTATAGTCAAGGCCATTATACCCTCGACCAAGGGATCAAGGTCTTCCGGAATGGTAGTATCTTGCTTGGTAGACCAGTACTTGCATATGGTGCCTGTCTTGACGTCCCCATACAGTGTGTATTTCTGTTTTGCCAAGGTGAATAGGTCCAGTGGTTTCTCTGGCGATTCTCCTTCTAAGAATACAGCAATTTCGATCGGAAAAGTGGCGAATATCTCCTTCTTCATACCTGAATCTATCACTATCGGATTTTCGAATTCTATAAGAAGTGAAGATGTAATCTCTTTTGGTAGATTCAATGGTTCAACAGGTTGAAATGTCATCTTATTATCTTGGGATATCACGGGTTTTTCCACGACATCATCATCTAATTCTCTGGTGTAATTCATCTGCTGATCTTCTTCTTTTACCTTTAGAATTATTTTATCTTCAATAAATTCAAACGGGGGTGTATGGATCCCGTAGATTTCAGTCATGATATGTAAATAGGATAAATGTTTATAGATATTTTAACTTTGGGCGTGAGAAAGTTAATTAGGAGATAAAATGTACCTAGGTATAGATCTTTCTGGAAAGGAGGAGAATGAAACTGGGACCTGTGTTTTAGATGGAGACATTACTGCACGAACTGTGTTCAAAAACGAAACGATAATAAGACAAGCAAGAAAAGCATCTGTTGTGGCTATAGATGCGCCTTTGACTGAATGTGAAAAAGCTTTCAGAACGGCTGAGAGAGAACTGATGGAAGAATTCGGACCATTGTTACCTTTGAATACTCCAGGCATGAAAAAACTGTCGCGGAGAGCAAGACGGATCAAAGATTTCCTCCAGGAAGAATGTGAAATCATAGAAACTTACCCTCGGGCCGTAGAAAAGGTCCTAGATATCGATAAAACGATAGATGACTTCAGAAACGAACATGAATTTGATGCTTATCTTTGTGCACTGACCGCAAAGAAATACTCGGAAGGCAAATACAAGAAATATGGTGAGAGATTTAAATCTATAATCTTACCTGCTAAGACCTGAATCTTAAAATGGTTTTAAATAGGCGGATATCGATTAATGATGGAGGCGGAATACGATCATGAAATATAGAAATCACAATAGTTTAAAGATATCTGAAGTGAGTATGGGCTGCTATGCACTCAGTGGATCATATGGGTCAGTTGATCCGGAAAAATACAAGGCAGTATTGAATCATGCTCTAGACCTAGGGATAAATATGTTCGATACAGCCGCAACTTATGGAGAAGAGGCAGAAAGAATACTAGGAGAGGTAGTAAAACCGGTCAGGGAAGATGTGATTGTATCAACTAAGATTGGAATGAGCGAAGATGGAAAACCTTCTCTTGCTTATGATGATGTAAAAAATGCATGTGAAGGAAGCTTACAGAGGCTAAACACAGAATATATAGATATCTATCTCGTCCATTTCGATGATCCAAAAACGCCGGTTAAAGAGACCGTAGAGGCATTAGACGATTTGAAAGATGAGGGCAAGATAAAACACTACGGGATCAGCCATCTCCCTTCTAAAAGAGTTAAGGAGTACCTGCAAGAAGGCGATGTCTCCTTCTGCCTGATGGAGTTGAGTGCTGCAGCTAGACAAAGCCAAAAAGAGCTGTTACCTCTCTGTAATGAATTCGGAGCGAAAGCGATAGCTTTCAGCGTTACTGGAAGAGGGATTCTTACTGGGGAGATAGATGAAGATACTAGATTCGAACCGGGTGACATAAGAAATATGGATCCCCTTTTTAAAAAAGAAAGATTTAGGTCGGCTCTCCGGATATCAGAAAAGCTAGAGGGGATCGGTGAAAAATACGATAAGACGTCAACGGAGGTAGCGGTAAATTGGGTCATTTCTCAGAAAGGCGTGATAAGTGCACTCACCGGAACTTCCTCCAAAGAACATCTAGAAGAGAACGTAAAAGCGTCCGGATGGAGTCTGAAAGAAGAAGATTTGAGGAAAATAGAATCTTATTTAGAGAAGGAAGATGAGATACTAGACCAAAAGGAACCCGAGATAATAGATGAGATCATAGAAGGCCCTCTCTCTGAAGAGATCAGCCAGGCCTTTAATGATCTAGTGTATGTGATCGAAGTCGCGATGGAGAGAGAAATGGCGGAGGAAAAGGATGTATTTCCTATTTTTCACCAGCTCATCGTAAAGAAGAAAGGGGAGGAAAAGCTAAGCCATGATCAAATTGAGAAAATAAGGAGAGAGGTAAAAAACATCCTTAAGTAAATAATCAGAGTGATAGGTTCTTCATTCTTCTATCAACTCTCGATCGATCTCCTCGACCGGTATGAGCACTTCTAGCTCCGACTCTTCTATATTCTCTACACCTCTGAATTTATCCTCGTGAAAGCACTGTACGTGGAACAACTGATCTTCGAAAGATCTCAGCCAGTAATCAGATTCTGGGAACCATTCTTGAAGTAGGTACTCTTCCCAACCCTCGATCTCTTCCCCTTGGAGGACAAAAGATATGTATTTACCCCCTGGGAGTACTTTCCCTACCAGTGGTAAGGGTATGCTTTCAAGGTCTTCGAATTCAAGCCCTACAAATACGTCCATCCGGCCGCTTTCTTCCAGTTCCTGCTCGTTCCATACTTGAACTTCATACGAAAGTTTAGGGTTTATAACACTCTCTTCGATAGAATCCCACTTGTTCATACAAAATTCGGATAATTTTCTCCAAAGATCCTCGACTCTTTCTTCGAAAGCGACACCGTTCTCTGTTATCGAGCCGTGATAGTTCAAACCCGCTATTCTTATCTTCTCTTTTTCTACAATTTCGTAATCCATATCGCTTTAAATGATTAGACGATTTGATATAATTGTTTGGGTGGGTTTATATTCCTCTTATTATTTACCAAAACATTTAATTGAGGCTTGATTGTTCATCCGAAACAGTAAAATTAACTAGGAGGATTATAATGGAACTTGAAGAAGTCTCAGATATTTGCGAATCACTTATAGACGAAGTTAGTAAAGCTATCGTAGGAAAAAGGTCAGTTCTTGAGAAGACCCTTCTTGGGATCCTGGCTAACGGTAACATACTTTTCGAAGATTATCCTGGCCTGGCGAAGACTCTCCTATCTAATTGTTTTGCTAGAACATTGGGATGTGATTTCAAGAGGATTCAATTTACACCAGACTTGCTCCCTGCTGATATAACCGGTTCGTTCATATACGATAAGAATACAGGGGACTTCAAGATGAGAAAAGGTCCGATATTCACCAATATTCTTTTGGCTGATGAGGTCAACAGAGCGCCGCCTAAAACTCAGGCAGCTCTTCTAGAAGCGATGCAGGAAAAACAGACCACCATAGAAGGAGAAACCCACACTTTGGATGATCCTTTCATCGTTATCGCGACTCAGAATCCGATAGAATACGAAGGTACTTATCCACTACCCGAAGCTCAGGTCGACAGGTTCTTACTGCGTTTAGATGTAGGTTACCCTTCTGCCTCTGATGAAGTAGAGATATTGAAGCGGAGGAAGGACAGGAAAACAGATGATGTAGAGATAGACAGGATAACAGATCCACAAACACTGATAGATATGCAGAACAAGATCGAAGACGTGCATCTGGATGACGATATCAAGAAGTATATAGTAAATATAGTGCAGAAGACCAGAAAGAACAAAGACGTTGAAGTCGGTTCTAGCCCGAGAGGTAGTCTGGCATTGATGAAACTCTCTATGGCTAATGCCGCCATGAATGGAAGAGATTATGTGGTACCAGACGATGTAAAATTCATCTCGAAGGAAGCTCTGTCCCACAGGTTGGTCCTTAAACCTGGTCCTGCTATCAAAGGAGTAGAGGAAGAAGAGATAATAGAGAAGACACTGAAGGAAGTTCCTGTACCGAAGGTCGATTAGACAAAGTTCAAAATCCTTTCTTTTTTTCTCATACTATAGTTCTTTGAAAGAGTTTATAAACTCGTTATACATTTATAAAGTTGGGAGTGCAAGAGATGTTATGGTCTATAGAAAAGCCGGAAAATGAGATGGAAAGGATATTAGAGTACAAACCAGGTAGCGAGGAAAGGGAGGAGTTAAAAAAAGAACTCGATAAGATAAAGAATGAAACTATCGAGATACCTGTGGTTATAGATGGTGAAGAGATAAAAACGGGAAATACTGAAGAGATCGTGAGCCCTCACGACCATGATAATGTACTAGGTAGAGTCCATCTAGCAGGTGAGGAGGAGATAGAGAGGGCGATAGATGCCGCTAAAGAGTCTCACGAGGGCTGGTCCGAGATAAATTGGTATCACCGGGCAGCGGTCTTTAAAAAATCTGCTGATCTCTTAGCGGGTCCTAGGAGGTACAGGAACATAGCCTCGATAATGATGAATCAATCTAAAAATCCATATGAGGCAGAGATAGACCTTGCTGAATTGGTAGATTTCTGGAGATTTAACTCTTATTACATGAAATTCATCTATGAACAGCAGCCAGATCAGATCGAAGGTGAGATGAACCGTATAGATTGGAGACCATTAGAAGGTTTCGTTCTAGCGATAACCCCGTTC
>CAYXPD010000106.1:0-4917 GCA_964466995.1 uncultured Thermoplasmata archaeon
CAAGATACTTACTAGTATAGCTCCAAGAGCTGCTGGGAGGACCCATTCTAGGAAGGTTGGATCTGCTTCGAAAGAACTTAATACCGGAGCTCTTAGTCCACCCAATATCAATCCGAACAAGAACACTAGTGTGGCCATTTTGTGGCTTTTAAAAAGAAAATCGATGATTTTTGCAAAACTGAACAAACCTGTCAATGCACCACTCATAAATACAATAATCACGGGTATATCAATCCTATTTAATGCATCTATTAGGAATTTGTATTGCTGTAGAAGTATCAAAACGAAGGAACCGGAGATGCCGGGTAATATCATCGAGGGGATAGCGACGAATCCAGATAGAAAGATAATCGGAAGTGTATGAGTCGCATCAAATGGAGATAGACCCACGAGGTAAAATGAAAAAAAGAAACCGACGATGCCTGATAGAAATATTGGAAGGGTGAAATCGTCGATCTTATGATAAAGGGTTCCTGCGGAGGCAAGGATCAAACCGAAAAAGAAGGAGAAGGTGACGGCCTGGTACTCCTCTATAAAGGTCCCTATCAGTCGGGCTAGAACCAAAGTTGCAAGACCTACCCCTAGGACCAAAGGAAGGATGAATTCATAATCCACTGCCTTTACTTTCTCGATGAATTTTTTCTTTTCCCCTCTAAAAATCGATAAGGAGCCTTTCAAAGGGATGGTATTGATGGCATTTATAAGCCTTTCATATACCCCCATCAGAAGTGCCATTGTGCCTCCAGAGACTCCCGGTGTAACATTCGCCAGTCCTATTACGATGCCTTCGAGGAACCAAATGATTGAATTCTTGATCTTCATCTTTAGTGAGGTGTAGAAATTTATCAATTGTTATATTTTTCGTACTTCTCAGGTCAATGCTATCAAAAGTGGAAGTATGATGAACAGACCTAGCCAAGTGAATATATTTGCAAAAACACCTACCATCACGGGCCTAACTAGGTTGTTAGATAAGAACTCGTTGATGGATTTCACAGAAGTCAGATCATGTATGTCTCTTATCTTCGGTTTTCGAACTCTTGCTTCGACGTATCCAGCGACCCATCCAGGACCGTGCAGTGTTAGAGACATCCAGGGAGCTAAGATAAAAGAGATGAGTACCGATATTGGATGTCCTTTAACCAAGGCAGATCCTAAAGCAGACATCCCTCCAACGACCATGACCCAATATATCCAAGCTCGCCATATATTTAATGCTTCTGAAAAGAAAAAAAGGTATACAGCAAAGGCTACTAGTAGTACGTGAGGTGTATAGTGAAGAGCTTTTTTGTACAATTTCTTCCCAACCTTTTCTAGGTGTGAATATCCCTTGATGGGTCCTTCCCTTTCCTTCTTTTTTAGTTCATTCAACTTCTGCATCACAGAATCGATCTTACTCTCAGGTATTACGCCTAGAATTTCTTTCTTTTTTGAAGCTTGGTATATTTTTTTAGCCATGTATTCCGTTCTTTCTGTTCTCATTCTGTTTGATACATCCGGGGCGAATCTATCTAGAGCCGTGAGAACTCCTCCGACTAGATCATCATGTTCATCCATACCTTCTACCGAGTCTATCTTGGTATCGTCAGAAAAGGAAAGCATTGCTGATTTTAAATACCAAACCATCTTCATCTTTTCTAATATTGACATTTCGCTGAAAGCCCTTTTTAGCGTGAGAGTAATATCTCTATCTATGAATTCGATATCGACCTTCAAAACATCCGCAAGATCGACCAATTCAGCTATATGAGTTTCCGCCTCGACCCTTTTAAATTTTCTAAGGTTTTCCCTGATCGCTTCTATGAAAGTTTGATAGATAAGCGTTCCTACGTTCCCCTCTTTATAAGCCTGGATCAAAGGTTTATCGAGCCATTCTTCTTTCTCCTCCATCGTTTCAAAACGTTTTTCGCAAAGCGCCAACCCTACGATATCGGGGTCGTGATCCTCTACTATATCGACTAGCTGAAAATCTAAACTTTCTCTCTCCAAGTAGTCGATACCGACCAAAGTTATATTATCGCTGAATTTTCTGATATCCATGAGGGGGTTCTAATCCCCATGGGTGAATATTATACTAAAAGTTTTTTATGTAGTTACAAAATTGAATATCCGAGATGTTTGAGATCCTAGTATGGACCTTGCTACTAGCAATCGGTGTCTTTCTTCTTTTAAAAGGTGCCGACTTTCTAGTAGAGGGCGGGGCGAAAATCGCTACATATTTTGGAGTTCCTACAATAATAGTAGGACTGACCTTAGTTTCATTCGGCACCTCGTTACCTGAACTTGGAGCAAGTCTGAATGCCCTTTTAAAGAGCAGGCAAGGAATATCAGTCGGGAACGTGATCGGCTCCAATATAGCCAATATTTTGTTAGTATTGGGAGTGAGTTCCCTCATAAAACCTATTTCCGTAGATGTAGACATAATCAAAAGGGAGATTCCGATGATGTTCGGAGCGATGATTTTATTCATGGTTTTTGCTGGTTCTTTTCTCTCTGAAGGATACAGGATAGAAAGATGGCAGGGAATTTTTCTTCTAATCGCTTTGATCGTATATCTAGGATTTTTCACCTCTATTGTACTGCGTGGTGGTGAGGATGAGAAGATCGAAGGTGTTGTTGAAGAGGAGAAATTTACTGGGAAGAGAATAGATTGGTCTCTAAACATTTTGAAAGTTATAGGGGGTCTTATCGGCATAATAATAGGCTCAGAACTGACCATCCGTTCTGCTATATTTTACATCGAACGTTTTGAGCTGATAGAGGGGGTGGTTGGATTGACTGTAATAGCTCTAGCAACGACGTTACCGGAGTTATCTACATCTAGCATCGCGGCATTCAGAGGGGAAGCGGGTATCTCCCTTGGAAACGTGATAGGTTCCAATACTTTCAATATATTGATGGTTATAGGAGTTACCGCTACGGTTATGCCTTTGACTTTGTCAGGAGAAATATTTTCCGCTTTTTTCGTTATGGTCCTTGCGAGTATTTATCTCACCATATCTATGTATACTGGAGAAAAGCTATCGAGAATAGAGGGAGTGATCATGCTGGCGGGATATTTCGCATACATCATCTACCTATATTGAATTAGTAGCCGAAATCGAAGGTGAATCTGTTTTTAACTATTAAGAATAGGGCAAGAAACGAAAGGAAAAGCCCTAGAAAAGTGTAAAAAACGGAGAATTGCTGACTGAATAACAGGAAATCAACTTGGGAATTTAGATAGCCCCAGATAAAAGATCCGAGTATTGCGAAGATGGAACCAGTGAATGACAGGACGAATGATCTGTTTTTAAAACTGTTGAATAATCCTAGAACGACAAAAAATGCGAAAACGCTCCCTGCAAGTCCGATTGATTTGTGGACTAAATCAAACGAATCAAAAACTAGCAGGGAGATCATGCCGAACGAAAAAAGGATAACTGCAGATAGAAGTGATATCCCAGCGATCTTTAATTGAAATGGGCCCCCATCGTTTGAAAGCAGTCCGATGTGTATATTATCGTAAAGTTCCCAATTATACTTTATTTCCTTGATGTTATTGTAATCGACAATATCTTTGTAACGATAGTTACAGTAGGGACACCTGACTTCTAGTTTTTTTCCTTCTTCCTTTTCAACATCGACGTAAAATCCGGAACTGCATCGTGGGCAGTGAGTATACAGTTTTTCCATTGTATTTTAATAAAGGAGGTAAGGATAAGAGTTTTTCCATCTAGATAATGATTGATTATAGACCCTAATTTGATGGGAGCTAGAAGTGGATTTGAGCTATTTAAAAACATCCCTTAAATTTATAAGCCTGTTATACCTATTTAATTTGAGGAGAAATTATGCAGAGGCAAAAAGTTGCGAGTTTAGTCTTAGTAGGGATCTTGGTTCTGTCCGTCTTGTTTTTTTCAGTGTCTATAGGTGGTGTGAATGCCTACCAAAGTGAGACGGATGAGGAAAAGATGATAGGGGCGTGGGAGCTTGTGAAATCAATTGATGAGGATGGAGAAGAGGAATACATGGAAGAAGATGAAGAGTTCCTATGGACCTTTTATGAAAACAAATCTTTAGAGGTATATCTAAGATGGACTTCTGATAATGAAACCCAGGAATCTACCACATGGAATAACTGGGAGATCGATGAAGATACGAAAAATTTAACGATATACGATGATGACGAAGATCCAAAAGACGGAACTCAATATAATTATTCCTTTTCAGGTGACGGTGATACGTTGACATTGGTAGGACCATGGATATTTATTGATGAAATAGAACTGATCTTTGAGAGGGCCGAAGAGGATGATATAATTGACAATCTTAGAGATATGCCGGGATTTACGGTGATACTGCTGTTTTTAGCATTCATCACAGCAGGGGTAATTTACCATAAGAAAATGTGAATCATATATGGTGAGTAGGAAAAAACTCTCTTTTTTTCTATATTTTTGTAGATTACGGATTAGTAAAGCTAATTTAGAATAGTATGCTAGTGAAGCGAGTGGCGTCCTTATTTAAGATTGTTAATTGAGAAATATCTTGAATAGTAATAAGCTATAGTTGGATGAACTTTCAAGGTCGATGATAGTTAGGGAGTTGGTATATGTAATCAATGGCAAATAGATGCTAGACTCGATTATTTTTACGAAAGATTATTAAATATAAGTTAAATTAAGGTTTGAAGTTTTAGTGAAGAAAATGATAAATCTATCACAATTCTCTCTTGATATAGGTGATATCTGTGCTGGGATCTGCGCCATCCCAGCCCTGTGTCTGCTCGTAATACTTGCGATTGTAATCATTATTGTTGTCATAATAATTCTTCTAATAAACGCAACTTCTAGTGAACAAAAGACCATGGTGGTCCAACAACCACCTCAACCATCTAAAAATTGCCCAGATTGTGGTCACCAGATGCAATATATA